>CALBTS010000595.1 GCA_937968035.1 uncultured Methanomethylovorans sp. | reverse complement strand
GATCGTATTCGGTGACTGGAGTTCAGACGTGTGCTCTTCCGATCTATTGAAATCTAGCAATTCTTTTATTAGTAAATCCTTTATTAACAATTAGCTCTGCAGTCGTAGTTTTTCCGATTCCATATAGTCCCCATATTAGAAGAATTTTACTACCTTGAAGGATTACTTCTTCAACAGATTCTAATACAGAATATCTATCTACAATTGATTTTCGCCAATCTTCTTCGCTAGGTATTTTTCCTTTTCCCTCAGTTTCAATTAGCTGAACGATTTCCTCAACTGCTAGATCTGGACTATTTGGTTGGTCTACATATAAATACGGCGTTAATTCTGGATGAAGATCACAATCATCGATTTTTGCAACTACTATACGATAATTCTCTTCTCTTATATGCCTCGTAATTGCCATATTTATTTCATATCGTACCCACTTTGAATCCATTGAATTTTTGGAAGCGATTAGAATGAACCACTTTGAATCTGAATCCCATAAGCCCTCTGCCAACGTAGCAGGAAGCAAATCTCCAGCATCAAGATCCCATTTTGAATAAAATACTTTCTTTTCCCCTAATTTGGAGGCAAGTTTATCTACCACCTCTTGATCTTTACTTGAATGGGACAAAAATGCTTTTTTCAATTTACAATCCCCACGTATTACTTCTATATTATTTCCTCTCATGCTATAAATAAATTATTGAAATCAGTAACTGATTAAAAATATTCTTCAACACTAAGTAGTCTGCTAGATATTCTTTTCTTTTAAGGTAGCTAATATTTGTCACATTAAAACACAATGCAACGTTAAACCCGTGTATGTAATATCTCTCGATGAAGAATTGAATGGGACGAGCTTATAGTTGTACAACCAATGAGCAACAAATCACTCGAATCAAGAGTAGAATCTATCAACAAACAGCTCTCACTCTTACAAAAATCAGCATCAGAAAAATCAGATATTTCAAGTGGGCCCGCTGAGATTCGAACTCAGGATCCCCGCCGTGTAAAGGCGATGTCATGACCGGCTAGACCACGGGCCCTTATTTTCTAACTGAGTAGTGTTGTGCGGTACCCTAAATGTAACTAGGGGTATATAGCCTTTTTTGATGGGTTTTGAATATTCGCCATAGAACAGTGTTTTAATATAAAGATGTAAATAATAGCTACTATGCTTCACCGTGCACATCCTGAAGAAGAGGATGAGATCGGGATAGTCGAAGAGTACATTGGTGACTATGCCAGCATCTCGTCGATAGTACGTGAAGCTTTGCCCTTTGAGATCATAGCGACCATGGGAGGAGTGATAGCCGGCATAATTCTTTCCGGTATGACAGAAGAACTGCAACTCATTCCCGGGTTGATAGTCATCTCGCCTGCCGTGC
>CALBTS010000594.1 GCA_937968035.1 uncultured Methanomethylovorans sp. | reverse complement strand
GGAGAATCAATATGCTCTACCCTTATTTTACAGAAAAACTTATTGGATTGCAAGGAATATTAGTAAAAAAAGTGTATGACAACAAAAATCTAAATCTATTTTAATTGAAATGCAGAAAAAACCTCATAACTGTCCTTGTTGTGGTGCAAGGACAAGCATTGTTCACGATTGTGCAAAGACAATGCAGAACTGGTCGGCAGGAATACTGAATTCGTTCGATTGTCCCTATACAAACGGCTTTACGGAAGGCGTAAACAACAAAATCAAGGTGGCATAAATCCACCTTGATACAAAAAGATTCTGTTTTACTGATTTGACCTCAACTATTTGAACTCAATAACAGATTATCATTAGTTTAAAGTTCAAAAACTTCTTGTGGATATTTAGTTAAAATCTCAGTTCCATCATTAGAAACTCTAACAACATCCTCCATACGCAGCCCGATTTTCTTTTGATTGTTTCCTAAGAAAATATCGACACAAAATGTCATATTCTCTTTTAAAATCCATTCTGAGTTGGATTCGATCCAAGGAGCTTCACCTTCCATTAATCCATTGCCATGACAAGGTCCGTATAGCAACCAATCGCCATATCCTGCATCTTTGATTGTTTTTTCATATAATCTTGCAACTTCACCTGCACACCTTCCGGGTTTCAGGGCATTTATAACAGTATTTTGTCCCAAATAACCAGTCATAATTAAATCCTTTTGCTCTTGTGTTGCCTTTCCAAAAATTACAGGTCTTCCAATAGATGAGGCATACCCAGCAACCCTTGCTCCAATTTGTATAAAAGTCATGTCTCCTTTTTCTATTACTTTATGTGAAGCACGGCTGATTGCATGATTGCTTCCTTCGCCTGTTAATACCCACATAGGATAGCTTTCTCTTTCTGCTCCTAATTCGTGCATTTTACCAAGAGCTAAACCAACGACTTGGCTTTCTGTCATTCCCGGTCTAATATTTTCCAAAACATAGTTAAAAGAATTGTGTGTTATTTCAGCTGCTTTACGCATACAAATTAACTCGTTTTCAGTTTTTATCATTCTTAAATCATTTAACAGGTAATCAGCTTTTAATATCTCGCAGTCTTTCATGCTTTCAACTAAAGCCTTATATACCCCGATTGTCATCAGGCTATATCCTGCAACCCCTATTTTTTTCACTTTTTTCCCATTTAAAGCTTCATCAAATACAGAATTAAAGGTATCCAAAGGTTTTCCTGGGTACTCAGGCTCAGAAGATTCTCTGAATGCCTTTAAAAGCCTTATGCCTGGAATTTTAGAGCGGTCAAACGCATATGAATAACTTTCCGGTCCGATTAGAAGCAGTGGTTTTCCGCTTACGGGTATAAGCACCCCTGCTGTTTCAAAAGAAGGCCAGTAAAGATCGGAAGAGCGTCGTGTAGGGAAAGAGTGTAGATCTCGGTGGT
>CALBTS010000593.1 GCA_937968035.1 uncultured Methanomethylovorans sp. | reverse complement strand
ATTTCCATTGAAGGGGATCTGCTTTTATAACCAAGTTAATAGATGGGGGTAAGCAACTCAAGCACGCTTAGCTGATAGTTGGGTGCCCCATCCTATAAAACCTATCAGACCCATTTCTCGTTGTGGTTCTCTTCCAGAAATAATTAGCGCTAGAGAGAATAGAACATAAGTGCTATAATGAGGATAGGGGAACTTACATTATGGATTACAAAATTAGAGCAGTGCACATGGAAAATCGAGAACTGATCAGGATCAAAGCATCCAAAACCTCTAGAGATATTTCTTTATTCTTTCCTCCAGAAGAATTTTCCCGGAATGAGATGATCAATATGATTCGACAGGGAGATACATTCTTCAAATGGTATCGGGATGGCAGAAAAGTCCCAATCATTCTGAAATTCACGGTCAATATGTTGGTGTAACATATTTTCTGTAAATTCCTGAACCTTAACAAAAGCAGTGAGTCAGAAGTATCCTTAAGGTGTCTAAACCAGAAAAGGAGAACCAAATGACTCACCAAAATGATTATACCTTTGCAGAAGACATTGCAGAAAAAGGACTTGAAGCTGTACCGGAGTTGATGCGTGTGCTGATCAACAACGCCATGCAGGTAGAAAGATCTAAATACTTGCAGGCTGAGCAATATGAACGCACAGAAGATCGTAAAGGTCATGCCAACGGTTTCAAACCTAAGACGGTGAAGACCCGCATGGGAGAGATCACATTTGCGGTACCTCAGGTCAGAGAAGGAGGGTTTTATCCATCAGCCCTAGAGAAGGGATTGCGAAGTGAAAGAGCTCTCACGATCACACTGGCCGAGATGTATGTTCAAGGAGTGTCCACCCGGAAGGTAAAAGCCATCACTGAGCAACTATGTGGGACCGAAATCTCATCCACGCAGGTCAGCAGAGCAACCGCACAACTGGATGCGATACTGCAAGAATGGAGAGAGAGACCTTTGAGTGAGATTGCTTATCTCTACGTAGATGCGCGTTATGAAAAAGTTCGTGAGGCTGGACAAGTGCGAGATGCGGCGGTTTTGGTGGCTTCAGGTATCACTCCAGAGGGCGAAAGACAGATTCTGGGTGTTTCTGTATCACTCAGTGAACATGAAGCCCATTGGAAAGCATTCTTGAAGAGTCTGAATGACCGTGGACTAAATGGAGTGAAATTGGTTATCAGCGATGATCATACTGGTTTGGGAGCAGCTAGAAGAGCTGTGTTTGGCAGCATCCCCTGGCAGAGGTGTCAGTTCCATTTGCAGCAGAATGCCGGTGCTTATCTACCCAAACAGCATATGAGATTGGAGGTTGCCGCAGACATTCGTTCAATGTTCAATGCTCCAAACCGTAAGACAGCAGAAGAACTTTTACAAGCATGTATCCAGAAATACGCAGTCTCTGCTCCACGTCTATCAGCATGGTTGGAGGACAATCTGGCGGAAGGATTTACTAACTTTGACTTTCCGCTTGAGCATCGCAGATCCATCCGGACCACTAACAGCTTGGAGCGGATAAACAAGGAGATACGCAGACGCACGAGAGTAGTTGGTGTGTTTCCAAATGAGGCATCCTGTTTGAGATTGATCTCTGCGCTTTTGATGGAGATCAGTGAGGAGTGGCAGATAGGCAAACGTTATTGTGCTGGCAAGTCATTCGATTGTTAAAGAACGATGGATATTTCTGACTTGAATTTACAGAAAAAAGGTTGCGTAATCTTTAAAATTTTTCTATAATTTTCTCAAGCAGCACTCTATAAATACGATTCTAGTTATTAGAAATAGAGAGAATACTATTGATGTCATCAATCGTACCTGACCTCGAACTAC
>CALBTS010000592.1 GCA_937968035.1 uncultured Methanomethylovorans sp. | reverse complement strand
AAAAAAAGTGAGAGATGGGCTGTTCACTGACCCAGTTCCATGCTTTGTCATAGAGGTTGATAAAAGAAGCACCACACTTTTCACAACAGGCAACTACCGCCACATTATCACCAAGATCATGATAGCTCTGACTTATTATCTGAGCATCGCAGAAACTACATGTTCCTATGGGATTTTCTGTCAGGTCATAAGATGGAACTATCGTGTTATCCGCCAGTAGGAAATTGTTAGAAGAATCGTATTTAAAGAGCATGATGCTACCACATTATGAAATGGATATCTTACTTCATTGATAACCTTATCGTTATTTATCGCTTATCTGAGTACCTTTTACCCATATTTGTGCACCTTCTACTCATTTATTACAAACATTTTTATACTTTAAAGGAGAATAACTGTATAATGCTTTGGCAGAGGTGAAACTATGGATTCGATAAAATCCAAAATAAAACGGAGACTTCAGACTTTTATCGAGTTAGATGTGAATGGATTGCGCACTCATATTCTATCTGTGTTCTTACAGGTCCAAAAGACCACAATAGACGAACTGCACCAGCAGATCACGTCGAAGTTCGAGATCTCAAGAAGCGCTGTTGCCTCGATGGTGGGATACATCTATTCCAAACTTGGTATATTGAGATCTTACAAAGAATCTTACAAAACACCGATCGTATATTCCCTAAAAGAAGAATATGCCGATCTTTTGCGCACAGAACTTGAATCAAAGAACATCCAGCTATCTGGTATCTGAGATATCACAGTGAAATGTCTATCGTAAAGGATGCTCCACGGACATCAACTACCATTGTTATACGATCCGACTCAAATGCAAGGATCACACATTCACGGGATCCATATTATAGCTTAATGAGGCGTCTGTTCCAGGAAGAAACTACAGCTATAAGAGGACAAAAGTTCCTTCTGTTGGTCGAAGAGAGGCAGAAGAGCGGTAACCCTCTGAGATCAGATGAATGGAAAGAGATAATGGAACAACTTGGAGTCGATCGCAGCTCTTTCTATTCAATGCGTAATAAGCTCCTGGGCGCTGGGCTGATATCAAACCGGAATCGTGAATATCGTCTTTCCGGTCAGTTCAGTAAAGATCTGCTGGACATGGCAAGATGGTGGTGGACAGCGGTCCTCAATGAAAATCCCGACAGCCTGTAATAAAGCGATACATTAATATACGAAATCTACAATTAAGGAGATGCATTCACCGCAGCCCGGTAGTGTAGTGGTCAATCATGCAGGACTCTGGATCCCGCAACCTCGGTTCGAATCCGTGCCGGGCTAT
>CALBTS010000591.1 GCA_937968035.1 uncultured Methanomethylovorans sp. | reverse complement strand
TCAAGATTTTTAATTGGAGTGTATTGCCGATCAGCCAGAGGACCATACAGCTCCTGAAGCAAATTATAGATCTCAAATGCCACTTCCATGGAATCCAGGGTCGATGAATTCGGATGGAGTACTTTATGGAGCAGATCCCTGCAAATGTCTATTGTCTGTCTCATTTTTGCGTCCATATCGAAGACCGGTTCATTGTCTGCAGAAATCCACATCAGTGCTTCCATGAACCTTTCCAGCCCAGGTTCCGGAATAGGTCGCACCTGTAAAAGCTGAGCCCTGATCTTTTTGAAACTATCCCGCAGTCCTCTGTAGGAAGCGAATATCATGTATTCTATTCTTGCATCTTCTATGATACCCATGAGATCGATGGCCAGAAGATGATCTTGAAATGCAGAAAAAAGACTTGTTATACTCACTGTTTCCACAGCGCTGCTAAACTCAAATCCCATTTTTTTCAGTAAAGAAGATGCAGCTTGCGTGGATATTTCTGTGGTGCTGAACTGCACATGCCCCACTTCATGCATCACGCTCAGCTTATATATATTGAAATTATCTTCAAAATCAATATATTTTTTGATCTTGGGTTCAAGGTAGATGACATTACCTGCAATAATGGGATTCAGAAAATCGAGACCTTCCGCCAAAGGGAGAACATGTTTTGACCGGATGCTGAAGTCCACACCTGAAAGCCCGACGGCATAGAATTTCAGGATATTCGCCACCTTTTTCAGGGCTACTCCGCCTTTGAGCTCTTCGATGGTATCCGTGGAACTTTTGGATTTAAGGGAAAAGTAAGGCCTCCCCCTGATCGGACTTTCTTCAAAAACGCTGATCCCTTTGAAGGCCCACTCTTCAAGTTCCCTTACATCCAGATCTGCCAGCAGGGACGGAGAAAAGGCAAAATAATCCACAGCTATCTTTTTATCTTTTTCATATACCTTCAGGCCGGTACCTGCCCATTTTCTGATCTCTGCCGGGTCGATCCTTTCCACCACTTCCGGCAGGCTTTCAAAGAAAACACCTGCAAGCAGCCAATCTACTTCCAGCAACATACGGGCAGTGGAGAATATTTCTCCGTGATAAGCAGGTGGGACCTGTTCAAAGGCAACAGCCGAGTGCCTGCAATAACCTGCACCGAGATGGGAACTTTTCTTTGCTATCTCTTTTCCAATGGCCAGCCAGTCCCTGAAATTCTGATGGGTGAAGAGATGCAGCACATCAGGGGCATATCTGAAGTAATTCTCTACGCATTCGGGATTTACCAGAGCGAGCTCAGATCCCACATCCAGTATAAATGCCCTTTGTTCCCGGGTAGTGGTCCGAACATGGTTCTCAAGTCCTTTGAAACCATGATCTATGAATGCTTTTGCAGCATGCCTGTCTATGGATACAAGAGCTATGCCTTTGTCTGCCCATTCCCTCAATTCACCAATATCCGTAGAACCAAGAAGCTTCGGACTTCTATTCACAAAGGATATAGCCATATCGGTATTGAACTCAGCAATGTTCTCTGTTACAGAGAACCACTTGTTAAGATCGTTGTCAGCCAGGTTAGCCATTGCAAGAGGTGAACGGCTGAACAGTGCAAGGGTCAGAGGTGCGCCGAACCTGAGAATGGAATTGAGCGCATCGAGGATCAAATGCCTTCGATACGGTTCAATGTGACTGAACGTTTCTCTGGAACTGTTTATGATCTCTACTACGGTCCTCCAGTCCTTCTCCCTGATATTTTCGATCATATCAACAAATTTGCGGAATTCATCAGTGGACAGCAGAGATAAAAGGTCTGCAAGGTGTTTGAAATAAGCCTCAGAGACCCTAATATTGGAGTCTGAGAAATTGCTTCCAATGGACACCAGTTCTTCAAAATGTTCAAAAGGTTCGGATGACACAACTTTGTAAGTATTGGTAAAATAAGATATGGTAAGCCCTTTGTCTCGACCTGCTATGGATAGTCCCAGTTCTGTCCATCGGTGCAAGAGAGACAGGCCACCTTTTTCAATAATCATACCCGACGCACCAAAGAAACCTTCGATACACGAAATGCTCAAAAATGACGCTCGCTGTGCGAGCAGGAGCCATTCTCTAAAGCCATCTTGAGGAAGCGAACGGTACACCTGAGGCGCTGCCTTCAGATAAGATCTAATAACCCTTAGACCTTTATTTGATGTAAATTTTCCTGAGTTCAAGATGATCTTCAGATCCTGGACAGATATCTCCTTGAGATGTTCCACTATAGAGGATAGATCATCCGGGTCAAGATTAGGGAAATATGATCTGACAATGTCAGCAAGTTCTTCCGGGGAAAGAGGTATTCCGCCTGCTTCTGGCATTCCTCTCCCTCACTCCATGATGGTGGAGATTATCTCATCGATGCTTTTTTGCAGATCAGTGTTATCGGTTATAGGTCTGACCATAGCTATACGACATGCTTCCTTTGCGTCGATGCCGTCCTTTATGAGCTTGCCTGCGTAGATAAGCAGACGAGTGCTTACACCTTCCTCAAGACCATGTTGTTTAAAGTTTCGGATGCGGTGACCGATATCCACAAGATATCGAGCCATTTCCTCATCGACCCCGCTTTCATGGGCAACTATCTTCATCTCAAGTTCCGTAGGGGGATAATCGAACTCCAAAGCCACGAATCTCTGGCGTGTGCTTTGCTTGAGGTCTTTTATAACACTTTGATAACCAGGATTATAGGAGATACTGAGCATGAATTCGGAAGGCGCCTTAATAATCACTCCCAGCTTGTCAATGGGCATGATACGCCGATTGTCTGTAAGAGGATGTATAACAACAATTGTATCCTTGCGTGCTTCCACAACTTCATCAAGGTAACAGATGGCACCGTGCTTAACAGCCTTTGTAAGAGGACCATCGCTCCATTCCACAGACTCTCCTTTTATCAGGAACCTTCCCACAAGATCAGTGGCCGTCAGATCCTCATGACAGGCCACAGTTATCAAAGGGCGCTTCAGTAAGTAGGCCATGTATTCCATGAAACGGGTCTTTCCGCAACCTGTTGGCCCTTTAAGGTTCACAGGTAATTTGTTCCGGTAGGCTGACATGAAGATGTCGACTTCATTTCCCACAGGTACGTAATATGGCTCCTTCTCAATGAGATACTCCTCAACAGGCAATTCCTCGGATAAACTACATTTTGTAAGCAT
>CALBTS010000590.1 GCA_937968035.1 uncultured Methanomethylovorans sp. | reverse complement strand
AATATTTCTTTAGTCAAAGAAAAACTTCACTTCAAGAGTTATCTACAGATACTAGTATTCCAAAAAGCACCTTACACAAAAAAATTGCGAAAATAAAACTAATTATTACGAGTGTTTTTAATCCAGAAAATGAATTAGAAGGGATCGAATTTTTAAAAAAATTGGAACAAAAGGTGGATGAACTCAAATAATTTGGATTTTATATATGAAACAAATCTAGTATCATGAATGAGATCTTAGCTTTCTTATCTGAACCTATAGAACCTTTGGAAAAAATATCCAATTATCCTCTTAATGAGGATTGGGTTAAAGAACATTACGCAAAATTCAGATCCAAGTATAGTAACATTAAGATAAATGTACCAGTAAAAAATGATATGGTTGAAGACAAACCTCTACCTAGAACAGGACAAATTTGGACATGCTTTCAAACTTATGATGATTATTTTGGGAACGAAATCAATGGTAAATTGCCTTATTATGTAGTAGTAATCGATGAAGTTTGTAAACTCGATGACTTCGAGTCAATAAGGATCCAACCAATCAATCTTTTTGTAGAGTTAAGGGCAAAGGATGAACAAATTATATCAAATAAAAATATTGCAGGTTTTGAATTTTTTATTGAACATTGGAATGAACAACCAATATCTGTTAATTTATTGAACTTATATATTGGAAGCATACAACTCGATCCTCCAGTAAATGAAGAATTTCTTAATTTATCTGATGACCAAAAGAAGTTTAGAGAAATAGAAATAGAAAATACTTCTTATTTACGGCAATCGGTAATTTCATTTTTATCCTATAAAGAAATCATTGCCAATAAGGGTAATTGCCCAATTATTAATATTGATAATTATATAAATTATTTGGTCGAAAAAAATGACGCTGTAAAAGAAGATGGACAGCCATATGAGTTACTTATCGCTGCGAAGAGGGGGAAGAAGGATCTTAGAAAACGTTACCATTATTCCCATCATGTTAAAGGAGAAAAGATGGAAATAGAATTAATTAAAGATAGAAATACATTTATTCTTTCTATTGCGACTCATCAAGATGTAATTTTAAAAGACGAAAGAGGGAATTCATTTAATCCAATTAAATCTTCAAACAATACGATATTTAAAGACCTTGATTCCGGTTTATACATTTTAAACAGTGAAATAATGGATAAACCAATTAAAATTAGATTATAAATGGATGAATTTACCACTCATAAGGGCGTTCAACTTACTTCCTCAGTAAGGAATGCGGTTTGGATTGATCTCAGTAATAATCATACGTCAACAAGAGAGTTCCTTGAAGAACAAATTAAAGAGGCATGCGTAAATAAAAATGATACCTCACCAGTTATGGTCAAAGGTGCTTTTGGTATAGGGAAAACTGCCACTCTACATTATCTTTTTCATTACGCCTGGACAAAATTAAAAGTACCTGCATTTTACGTGAATCTAGAACAGATAATAGAAGAGTTAAAAATCTATGTAAAGGATCAGGGATTAACTAAATTGCCCAATACTTTGGTAAGTAAATTTATAGGCGATTTGCTCGACACTCAAGTGGGCTTGTTGAAGACATGCGATTTCAACGAAATTGATTCAAATAAGATTTTTTTCCCTTCTTTTTCAAAAGGCAATCTTCAAGAATATATAACAGGATTTAAGCCGGCAATTCTTCATACTACCAATAATGGTGGATTTATAAATAAATCCCTTCCGTTGTTTGATATAAAAACTATCAAGGAATTCAATCCGGAGAATAGATACCTTCTATTAGTTGATGAGTTTGAGTCCAAATATCATGAATTAAAGAAATTGATACAGAGTTCAGAAGGAGGCTTATTACGCCATTTTTTCGATGATATATCAAGTATCTCTTCGACAAATTATTACTGCATTATAGGAAATGGCCCAGCTTCTGGATATGAATTAAACGTGGATTTAGTTGATAATTTACCTGAAAGTAATGCTGCTCAGCAAAGAAGGTTAACAGTAAAACAGATATTCATTCCTACTGTAGATTCATTATCAAAATCATTCTTAAAAGACTACCCAATTGGTCATGTGAACTTTTTCTGGTGGCTTTCCCGAAGTCGACCCGGTCAAATAAAGAAGTTGAAGGAATCAATTCAACCTTATGATGATTTAATGTCGGGCAATTATGCATCATTTATCCGAGACAATAAAGTGCTTGAAGATCCAATTGACGATATTGGTGAAGCTAATGTTACCTTTTTAAAAACTGAGGTTTTTCAAAATTTAAATCCTTCTCTTAAAGATATTGTAAAAGACCTACTTGTGAAATTACAAATGCACAAACGGGATAATAATACTGATGAATCAAAGAATCTTTTATTAGAGGGGAAAGATATTTTATTTGCTAGCAATAAGCCCATCGACTATAACAAGATTATTGGAGGACTGCAGAAGATTATTTTAAAAAGAATAGAAACGAATGAAAAATATCAAATTATAAATTTTGATTTACTTCATGTATACCTTGATCTAATATTGAGATCTATAACAGATGAAAATAAAAGAATAGCTTTTGGCTGTCTTGATAAAACTAATGTAGAAAAAGCTCTACATAAGGGATTTTTAGTACCTCTTTTTGGTTTATTGTACGATTTTATAAGTATTTATGAAGATGAAACAGAAGAAAAGACAAAAAGGATTCTTGATTTGGTGCTTGAATTAATCGCGATAGCTGAGGATGCTGATAATATTGAGAAGAACTTCAGGGAGATTTATGACTTATTTGATATAAATCAACAAAGAGAACCACAAATATTTATTCAACTTAACCTATTTGCATTAAGAGAATCAATTGAACAACCAATAGGATCACCAATACTATCTTATAAAAATAATTTACTTGAAGATAAAATTAAGGAGATTGAATCGTTTAACAGGGTAATTATTTACAAAAAGGGTAATGAAAAAAAGGAATTAATCTTTATTCCAAATTACAATGATAATAAGCTTCTGGAAACCTATATTGAAAATCTGAAGGATTATTTTACCAAGAATTGGAAAGAGGAGAAAAACTACTTTGAGGATGGAGAACTAATAACAAATATTATCTATTTTGAAGAGAATGATTTAATTGATGAATTCAAGTCGTGGCTGATTTATGCAACTGACGATAATTCGCTGGAAGAACTCCCATATTTCTTAAAAAAACTTGATATCGTAAATTTCACTTCATACCAGTTACACAACTCTCAGCGCATTGCTGATTATCTGGATTCTCTTTGTAAAATCCTGACAATAGCTTTAAAAACCAAAGATCTAACCGGAGCAAATTATGATAAGGAACTAATTGAAATTGATAAACTTATTGTTGATATTAAAAGTGCTAGTTGGACTGAAAGTAAGCAAAGTAGGAGAACTATTGAACATTATGCAGATATATTATTATCTGGAGATAATTGCGCCTTCAATCAAATATTTAAAATAGCAGAAAGTCAATATCGTGGTAAACTAAGTGAATACATAGAAAATATTCAAGGCCTTAAAGATTATAGTTATAATATTAAAGTTAACGATCTTGATCATTTTGGCACAGTAAATAGTATTCCAAGCCGAAATTACATCAGCTATTTCTTTGCAGAAAACAAACAACTACCCACAGAATTACGGGATATACTATCATCAACGCACAAATTAAACCTGTATCCTGAAAATGATGAAGAAGAACTCTCAATGGTGAGTTTTGATGTGTTTATCTTCAGATTCAAAAATGACCTTAAACGCATTTTAGAGGACTTTGAAGCGAATGATAAAACATTTAATGGATTATTAAATTTCATAAATCTTTTAGTGAAGTATGATAATACAACTACTATTGAAGAATTCATTGATCTATTACACTGCAAGAATCACCTTGTGGATAAATATTTTGAGTATTTGGGTTTTTCATCAGTTAAGAAATTTTATCTGAAAGGAATCTATTTAACAAGGATTGCTCAGAAATTAAACATAAATGAAGGGGAAACGACCCTAATTAAGAATCTCAATGAGAGAAATGATACATTGAGATCTTACAGCACATCGTTATTAGAATACCAAGCAAAAATTAGACTTCTTGTCGGACTAGAAGATGATTTTATTCAAATAAAGGAAATCGATGATTACTATACAAATATTGTGATCCCCTATTTAGCTTATTTTGAAAAGCATGATTCTGCTTCAATAATGATTATGGGCAAATATTTTAATGATACTCTTACTCGTAAAATAAAAACCATTGAAAATTTCAACGCTCAAATTCTTTTGATTCAACGAACTCTTGAAGCATACAAGAAGAAGATAGACATTACTCAAAATAAAATTAATGAATTATATGAAAAAGGAGGATTGACTGAAAGATTATTTAAGGATAAGTATGGGAAACAGGCAAAAAATGGCGAATATATTTACAATAGGATCTTTATGCCCTCATTCAAGCAGTTAAATGCTGGGGAACCCTATAGAGAAGTATTCGACGAGACATATAAACCCAGTAATAATTTCTACTTAAAGAAGGACACCGTAGAAAAATTCATTAAAACCCTGGATGTGTCATTTCAGAATAAAATCCCTGAGATAAATGAATTGTTGAATGAAATGACTGAATTGGATAATTCGGTAAAAGTGGCAGAAGAAATTGAATATAAACTGTCAGAACTAATAAAAATCGACATAAATGAATAATGATATAGATTTTCATAATATTGAATCACGATTTAAGTCATTGCTAGAGTTAAAAAGCGGTAATGATTCTAAAGCAATTATTCAAGCTATTATCGATAATGATTTGCCAGGTAAGTTAAAGTATTATCAATCTGAAAAGTTGAAGATTGATACATATGAGAAATTTGATAAATACAGAAAAGAGCTAATAGACTTTTTTAATGAAGTATATGAAGTGATCACTGCCCCTGGTGTTAAAAAGCTTTGTGATTGGTTTGAGATGCTTGACATCTCAATCAAAATTGACAATACTAAGCTTGAAAATATCAAACGGATCTTAATACAGGATTATAATGATTTAGGCCGTCAGGTTCAGTCAATTCTTGAGAATATTATCTTACTAGAACCCGGAGACTCATTATTTAAACGAATTAAAGCATACATAAGGACAAATATTGCTAAGAGAATCCTAGTCTTTGAAAGTTCAAGATCTTCATTAGAGAAAGAACTACCTGGATTTATTAAAGAATTGGATTTCATGTTATTAGGTATATCTAAGATTAAGGAATTATATTATAATAACGTCCAGGATTTTTATACAACAAACATAAATCTCAAAGATAATACCGATTTTAAACCTAATTATGATCAAGAGGCAGAATATTATTATTCTATAATAACAAAAATTGTAGAAAATAAAGATTGGCTCTCAACAGACCAAACAAAAATAAGATTAAGTGATATAGCACAAAAAACATCAGAAATAATCAATGACATCAAAGAGTCTATCAAGTCTCTGAAAAAATTAGAAGCACATAATAAAACCGATAATAATCTTAAGTTAATTTATACTAAGTATGAAAGACAGTTAGAGTTTAAAACGGGCGATAATATTTATGATAGAATCGAATCGGATTTAAAAGATATATGGATTCCATTAATTGATAATTATATATCTATTAATTCTTATTTTCAGAATTATAATCTTCAGAAATTAAACAAACTAGAAGGTTTAAAAAAGCATTGGGAACAACTTCCATGTAAAGGAGATTTGGAAATTTACTGTTTGAATGTAAGCATTCGGGCTGGTACATATTGACAGAGGCCTGACCATGGGCTATATTGCC
>CALBTS010000589.1 GCA_937968035.1 uncultured Methanomethylovorans sp. | reverse complement strand
ACCACCGAGATCTACACTCTTTCCCTACACGACGCTCTTCCGATCTGAGATGAAAAAGATACAGGAAGCATTTAAGTAAGGTGCATCTGTATGAGAATCCGGGGCAGGCCAAATTTATTGCAGCCGACGTTGGTACTGATATGTTTAGTACTTTCCAGCTTTCTTCTTAGTTCGAGCGGTTACCTTATCAATGCATTCATGCCATGGTATTTAGCTATGGTTTTGAGTTTTGTAATTGCCTTGCTCATATCCAGCGGTATAGGGATGCTCTTTGAAGAAAGATCGAGATTCGGTGGCATACTATTATTGGCTGCCTTTTTACCCAATATTTACTTTTTGTCAAAATATCCTATATTGAGACTTGACGGCCTATTTCCTGGTTTGATCATGGGTGTGGGTTTGATCGTTCACTCCTTTGTTAACAACAGATTTGATTCTGTAGCGAAAATAACCCGCAAATTTGTTCGATTTTACATTTTTGGAATGGCTGTTTTCCTCCTTTACATCATCACACAATTGATGGCAACAGAAGATATTAGCGACATTCCTACCTATATTACCACAGGTTCTAATGACATATTTTCTCTTCTTGTGAGTATTTTTGCTTTGGTGGTCTTGTCCTCGATCCTTACAAAACATATTCGTGGGATCAAAGCCTCTGATGTGTTTGTATATGGTCCCTCAAGGTCTGGAAAGACGTTATTGCTAATTGCACTCTACAACCAATTCGTACACAACTATTCCGGGAAGAGGAAGGAGGTAATCATTTCTTCATCAATGGATGAAGATTACTACCGTATCGAGAATATGCTATCGGAATTGCATGTTGGAAAACCTCCAAAAAGCAATTCTCAAACAGACCTGGCACTTTACATTCTCAATGGAAAAATGGGTCTAAAACCCATTGAATTCACTTTTGTAGATTATGGAGGCGAATACACAGAGCGTTTGACACCTGATGAATATGAGAAGGCTTTATCGGAACTAAGTTCAGCCCTTAATGGAATTAATCCTCCTCTTCTTCGCCAAAAGATCGATGATCCATTTTTTTTAAACGAACTTAAAGATAAATACGCTGGCGAATTGGCATATACTGTTCAGAACCTTGTGCTGGCGTACATTTATAAGAAGTTCCAGAATGCAGGTAAAGTGGTATTTCTGGTAGACGGTGACCATATTATCAATTATCACGAAGATGGAGCTAAGGAACTAACTCGCCTGTTTGGGCAATATTCCAGAATAATGGAACTTTTTGGTGAAGGAAAGTCATACGCCATTGTGGTCACAAAGGCAGATAAGATCAAAGATATATCTGATATCATGGAAGATTCTCCGGAGGCTGCAGATATTGAAAAGGAAATCTTTGAGATGTTGATAGGGATCGATACTTTCAAAGAGATCCAGAACCGGGCTTCAAAAGAACCCATCCATTTCTTTATAGTCAGTGCTAATGCCATCATGAAAAAATCTGCTAATGAAGAAGGACAAATTAAACAGATCTACCCATGGAGGATTGAGGAAATTGCAAAATTCGGGTTCTGATATTTATATCTACAATTCTACAGGCAGACCTCTGAATGCAGAGCTGGATGCAAACAAATACATAAGCCTAGCTAAGCAGCTTGATACAAAAAGAAATGCTCTACATTTTGGATCAACTGAAAAACAAGGTGAGTTTGTTCTTGGGTGCAGTCTCAGGGTAGAGAGAGTGGGTGGCAGGGAAGAGCGTGTAGTTTGTATTGCAGTTTATAATTCTGGATCAACACCAGAGATCATTGATCGTTTTTATAACAATGTTAAAGAAGCTATCAAGAAACTGGACAATTTCAATTACAAGATAATAGGCCTGTGGGAAGAAGGTGATCTTGATACCTTAAAGCAGGTATCTGTTCCAGAAGATATGATGAAATATGTTTTCGGAAAAGTACTCGCAGGGGACAAGGTTTCAATAAAATCAAGTAACCCTGTAGCCGGTATTTCGCTGATAAGGCAATTATCCGGATATATCGGATCATTATCACCTCTTAACATGGTGCTATCAGTATCTCAATACCCTATTGATAATCTGGTGTCCATAAGTCCCATGGAACCAAAACCCGATTTTGAACTTGATTCTGAGAATCTAATATGGAAACAGATACCTGACTACAAGGATTATTATCTTCTTTTAGCAGACACTCTGGTTAATTTCCCTCTCGATGTCCAACAATATAGGCACTTGAATATGGATAGTTTGTCGACTTACATCAAAAACAGGGCTTTCCAGGAATACAGAGACCAGATCCTTGAAATATTTATTAGTACACCTGCATCAGTAAATAAATTTTTCGAGCTGTACATAAATCAAAAAGAAGCTGTGGATACATTTGTACGCCATTGGTCAAGCTTAACCACTCAGCCTTTACCTATAAACGACAAACTGTCTGGTTTGGTAATACTTATCTGTAGCAAAAAAGACAACTCTTATCCTTCAAATCTCGATTTCTTAAATTCGGAAAGTGAATATCTAAGAAGAATATATACTAATATAAGAAGTCCGAAAGGAAAGAAGGCAGTGGATATTGACCTTCTAAAGAACAACATATTTTTGAGTTACGCTATCAAAGATACCATCACCAGAATATATAAAGAAAATGACATTGAGCTTTTGAATGCCCTTTTTAGCGTTTCTTTACGTGATGATTATACTAAAAAAGGGAAATTTAAAAAACTGATTGATGACGATTTACATTCTCGCTATTACGAAGACTTGTTGTCTCTCCTTAAAACCATTGCCAATTATATGGATGGAGCATCTGGTGATGGTGGTAAGGTGTTTTTTGAGTCCTTAATACCAATAATTCGTAACAGAGGATATTATTTCTCTGATGATCTGAGTAAAAAAGAACTTGGAAATCTTAAGAGAGTTTTTGGGAAAGAAGCATTTAGTGAAAGTAAAAAACAACAAACCTCTTCAAGCAAAACCGGACTTTTCTTGAAACTTGGTGCTTTGGGTGTTGTTGTATTACTGTTGATAGGTACTGCTGGGTTTATTCTATTAGGTAGCGACATTTCTGATATTCCTGGCAAAGTCAGTTCATTGTTAGGTAAGAATCAAACAACAAGTAATAACGATACGATTGTAGCTACTAATTCTACCACAAATAACACTTCACCAGTTAAAGAATCGACAAATAAGAGTACCAATATTGATAATATTATTAGCGCAAATATCACTTATGGCTTTGCTCCATTGACCGTTCAATTCAGTGATCAAACTGAAAATGCAACAAGTTGGTTGTGGGATTTTGGTGACAGTGGAACTACCAATACCAGTTCAAATCCAAAATATACATATGAAATACCCGGAGAATACAACGTGTCTTTGAAGGTGATCATCGGCAATACTTCAAATACTGTAATTAAAATGGGCCATATAAGAGTTGATGCACAAGAGGATGAAAGTAATACATCAATTGGCTTAGATAGTTCTTAACGCAACAATCTATATTTTAACTTCATATTGAAAAACCAGCTGAAAGAACTATTCCAGAATTTGGAATGTTCTCTGCAATAATAATGCTTTCAATTGCTTTTGCTTGGAGGAAACAACCATGAAAACCATTTTTGACAATCAATTTACATCAAGGATTTGTCTTAGCATAGCTATATTTATAGCGCTGTCAATTTGCTTTACATCTGTATGTTTTGCAGAATCTGCTCCAGAAGAACAGTGGAATAAGACTTTTGGAGGAAAGTCTTATGATGGTGTATATTCAGTCCAGCAGACCTCAGACGGTGGATACATACTAGCAGTTTACACCGAGTCTTTAGGCGCTGGAGCAGCAGATGCTTGGCTCATTAAAACTGATTCTGAAGGAAATAAGCAATGGGACAAGACTTTTGGAGGAGAAAGTGTTGATCAGGCAGGGTCAGTCCAGCAGACCTCTGACGGAGGATACATACTAGCAGGTTTTACTTACTCTTTTGACGCTGGGTTAGGAGATGCTTGGCTCATTAAAACTGACTCAAAAGGTAATAAGCAATGGGATAAGGCTTTTGGAGGAACAAAATATGATGGTGCAAGATCAGTCCAGCAGACCTCAGACGGTGGATACATAATGGCAGGTTCGACACATTCTTCCGGCGCTGGAGACACTGATGCTTGGCTCATTAAAACTGACTCTGAAGGCAATAAACAATGGGACAAGACTTTTGGAGGAACGTCTTTTGATGGTGCATATTCAGTCCAGCTAACCTCAGACAGAGGATACATACTAGCAGGTTATACTTCCTCTTTCAATGATCTAGGAGATGCTTGGCTCATTAAAACCGACTCTGAAGGCAATAAACAATGGGACAAG
>CALBTS010000588.1 GCA_937968035.1 uncultured Methanomethylovorans sp. | reverse complement strand
CGGTTCATTGCGTTGCCTGCTCGAATAACATCTGAGTTGCTGTTTTCCCATACCCCACTTGCGGATACGGTGGTGTTGTCTGGTTCGGTCATGTGCTGTCACTCTTTGCCACTTTTATTATGTACTCCTACACCGTTTGCAGAGCCTCCGGCATACCCAAAGTTAAATCTGTATCCGTGTCCATTGTTGTTCCTGTAGTCACCTGAGGTTCCCTGCGACGAATTGTTACCCATACCCGATGCGGTTCCGTGACCACGACCATCTTTTCCAGCTGTTCCATCTCCTGTGTGAAGGTGTCCACTTCCTAGTCCTGTCCAGTATTCTGTGCCAACACCTGAGAATACGTGACCTTCTCCGGGTGGTGATGGGATGGCAATCAAGCCTCCCATATCGTTACAGATTCTATTGATTTCTTTGCTGTTTCGGTGATGGGTATTATTTCTACAGCTTCTGTCAGGATCACTGAGCTTACAGGGCAAGGGAACTTGCAGTTTTCTGGCTTCTTTGTGCCTTCCATTGCAAGCTGGGATAAAGACGCTGCGCCATCCCAGTACCATATCCGGCGGGCGTTCAGGAGTTCTACTTCCTTTCCTTCTCTGTGTTTTAAGTATCCAGCGAATACTCCGGCAGAGTATGTCCTTACCATTACGTATGGTAGTGTTGATGCGTCTGGCAGTTTCTGGTATTCGACTCCGTTCAGTGAAATAAATTCTGGTGTTTCGTCCATTGTATCGTTTCTCCGATGTGTGTTTAGTCTCTTTTCAAATAAAGATGCAGGCAATTTGCCTGCTTAAATCTCGATTGATTTCAGTGCAATGCGTACCATGGTGTTGTATGCACCGATGTCCACTTTGTAGTGTTCTCTGGCTTTTGCCTTCACCTCGTCGTCTGCGTTGAGGGTTTTTAACCTCTCGATGGTAGCAGCTGCAGTTTCCATTATCCACTTGTTCTGTGTTTCAGCATCTACCTCAAAGATCGCTTCTGGGCGGATAGATGACTTGGTGTGCCCTTCCGGAGTCTGGTATGTGCTCGGCTTGCCTATGATAGCTACAAAGGCCGGTACTTCTGCTTCTACCAGGAACTGTGCTGCAGCTGGCTGGTACTGTCCAGCATATACATGCATTGTACCAGTTGGGTCAGCAATGCGTCCTCTCCAGTATTCAGAGTCCTTGCCGATGTCCTCGGCCTCCAGGAGAGTTGCTACCATGAATATTCTGTTGACCTTCTCACCGGTTGGAGTGATTGCATAGGTAGGTGAATACTGGTCGTCACCGTCTTTGAATGAGAGGGAGGTTTCTCCCAGCTCATGTGCGAATACTCTCTTAGCGATACTACGTGTGTAATTTCCTACCATTTAAGCCACCTCTTTTGTTTCTGCAATAAGTTCAGCAATCTTTTCAACATCTACACTAAACTGTTTTTCGATACTGTCAGCCAACAGGTACCTGTCCACGCAGGAACCCTTGACCTCGTAGTATCTGCCAGTGAGCATTTTCTTCATTTCTTCAAGTACTACTCCCTGGTCCAACGCATCCGCTGCCATTGCGATAGCAGTGTCGAGTTTGATACCGGTGATTTCTTCTGTTAGTTCACGGCTCAGTAGTACGTCCTGGGCAACCTTGCCATTGTCTACGACAAGTTTCAAGCGTAGGTCGTACTTGCCTTCGACTCTTCCGTGTTCAGAGCATGAGCCTTTGGACATTGCACGGTTGCATGTTGGGCAACGCTTGATAAGTCCAGAACCCTGCTGGATATCAACCACTGCACCCGTAAGCTCTACTATAGTTGAGCCTACTTCGATGTCTTCGTCTGGTAACAGTTCAACGGTTGTCTTCTTGTTGAAGTTCAATTCCATCTTACCGTTCCACTGCTTTGACACCACAGACTTGAAGAGGTACACTTTGCCTTCTTCCATCTCAGGAGCGTTTGCAGAAGTCCAGGACATGAATTTGATAGTTCCTGTTTCGTCACCAAGCAGGCCAACCTGTGAAATAGATTCATGGTTGTTATCCCAGAGCTGTGCAACCTTTGCTTTCAAGTTGTACCACTTGCCGTCTTCGGTTACATCTGATATCTTCTGGATCTTAGGGTCCTGAGTTGATGCGTAGAACTGGCCCTGCTTCATTCCATTTTCTTTGATGAAGTAGTTGATTACCGTTCTCTTTGCTTCGTCTGCAGGCACCTTGAACTTTAAGGTCAGTTTATCAAGTCTGTCTTCAACTGCTTTTGTGTCCAGTTCGATACCCTGGTTCTGGAACATGTTCATAATCTCTGCAATCATTTCTGCTTTTGTTTGAGACATTTCTAATCACCTTTTATAAATTGGAGAAGTGCCAGTGGAGGAGGATGCCACTGGCTATGGATTTAGTTTTGATCATCGTCGTTACTGTTCAACCCTCTTTACCTTGCGGTAATGGATGTTCTTACCGTAGTAATCGGTTTGGAATCCATGACCCTTTGAGGAAGAGACGTATCTTGAAAGGATCAGTTTGGTTGAATCGTCCATTTGACCGTGGACCGATAGGAAGTCTGCCACCATCTGAGCAAAGTATTCTCTGTCGATGTGGATTTCTTCTGTGACAACCCACCCTGCGTCAAGTTTGACACCGTTTGCAGGTTTCTGGGTAGACTCGTTTACAGGTTTACCGGTCTTCTCAGCTTTCTTCTCGGCTTCGATCTCGTCTGCTATTTGCCTTATAGCAGCTTCCATTGGTATTTCCTGTTCAAGCACTACATCGAGTACTTTGCTTTGTTGTTTGTCTGACATCTGTGCATATAGGTCCTGTAGTTCAGTTGGTAGTTCTTTGAAGGACATAGTTCATTCCTCTTTACAATTTTATATTTGTACTCTTAAAGAATACAATTAACTCCTTTTTGCAGGTTTTCTGATCCTTGATTCTTACGGCAGGCGAAGCCCGAAGCCCGCAGGGTGCCGGAAGATTCAAGTGAGAAGAACAACCTGCACCGTCGTTTTACAGTTCACTTTCGAAGATTGCACCTAGTAGCGTAGCTGCAATACCGTGAAAGGTAATCTGTCCGACAACATTGGTTTCCGTGCGTGTCCACTTGAACCGAGATCCAAGCCTATAAGCAAGACATTCCCACACGGTTCCGTTGGTGTTGTCCAAGTAGTGAGTAGTGTTTGTCTTCATAGCGTCAGCTCTCCGTTGCGTAGCAGTTTGAAGTATTTTTCAATCAGCTTATCCGTTTCTCCCAGCACCATTCTGAAATCTCGTGTTGTATAGTACGGGTTCAGCTTGTGCAGTTCATGCATCGCTGCTATTCGTTTCGAGACCTCTTCTGGAGTAGGCCGTGATAAAGTTTCAATTAATATCTTCATACACACACGCTTCCTGCTGATACGACTCGATTGTATTTAAGTCAGTCGTTGCATTGCTGGCAGGTGCCATATTTCCAGAATAGTTCTCTGTAGTAGTCGTCTTTCAGGTCCCATGGACTATATGGGTCCAGTTCTTTTCCGCACTGAGCACAGTAGTATTTTCCGTTTCTTTTTGGCATTTGTATCAGCTCCGGAAAATTAAATGCCGTAGACATTGGTATACGGCTTGTCAGCTGCTTTGATCCTGCGAACAGTGTATCCGGTCCCAGATGCATAATCGCCATTGAATACTGCGATGGCTTCCATGCAATCAGCGACCATGTAATCGTTCCTGCGAAGGAACGCCATCTTTGATGGACATGATGAAGCGATGAAGATCTGGTGAGCATGTGTGAGCAAATTGCGGTAATTGCCCTGCTCGATGATGCTCCACCTGCATTCCTGGCCCATGAATGGGAGATATGCATCGAACTTGATGCCATGCTTTGTGCAGATGATTGCAGCCCACTGGTCCGGACCCTGTGCCATCCCAGTGAGAATGACAAGGTCATTGCCATGGGTATTTTTGAGATTGAGAATGTGCCTCTCCATGCGTGCCTTTATTTCGTCCATCGGTGCGCCTGCCAGCTTGTGTGGCCGGTTGCCAGTGATCATTACTCTGTATTCAGACATTTGTAACTTCTCCTGTACTTACTAAGAAATACAAAAATCCCCTTTCCCATGCAGGCAGTCTCTTGAACCTATCGCCGCTGCGATACCCGCCTCAGCGGGCTTGGGTTCAAGTTGGGCTGCATGCATGGGGTACGTCTACAGGTTGTTTTGTGAGGTCCGAATATTCGCTGTTGGTAACGATGTAGTCGATGATGTTGTTGATTCGTGACATGAGTTCCAGGACAGCCATTGCAATATTATCGGATTTCAGATATGAAATGATATATTGCTTTGTGTAGGCTGTTGTCCTATGCACTTCTTTACCGGTTATATATGCAAGGACGTTGCTGCAGAACTGTGCAATGATCTCCTGGTCTACCTGCTGGCCTCCTTTCAGGCCCTTACCGCCTTTCTGTTTGAGCAGGTGATCATCCACTGCATGACTGAGTTCGTGATAGAATGTCATTTCCTCCGGAGTACATATTTGGATCACACGGTTGCATGAGCTATAGTATCCATATTCACCCTGGCTGGTTGTTCCAGCTCTGACTGTTATTCCCAGTTTGTCAGCAACTGTGATGAAGTTGAATTTTCTGACAACTTCTATCCGTGGATCCTGGGAAGCCGTTGGTAGATCTTCGCCGTCTGTTTGGCTTACTTCAAACA
This sequence comes from uncultured Methanomethylovorans sp., assembly GCA_937968035.1. Lineage (GTDB taxonomy): Archaea > Halobacteriota > Methanosarcinia > Methanosarcinales > Methanosarcinaceae > Methanomethylovorans. The sequence continues at coordinate 64,409 of CALBTS010000588.1, read as the reverse complement.
CTGGTGTTGTTTTGAAACCTTTGAGGAACTTCTTTTCCTCTCCTGTTTTCTTGTCAGTAGATTTGGCAATCAGTGGATTGAAGATAAAGGCATGAGCATGCTCTCCTTTCTTCACGCATCTGTTCGCGGTTAGCCACTGTTTGAAACCACGGTAATCTATTTTTTCGATGGCTTCCATCACACTTTCTTCCGGATGTTCTGTTAGGTATGCTGCCAGGCACATCATCTGATTGCCGAAGCTCCAGGTGTTGAGAGGTTTATCCGATTTGAATTTCTGGAAATATGTTTTCGTTATCACTTCTCCTGGGTCTTGTTTCACAAGCATGTCCAGGACTTTCTGAGTCAAGTCTTCGACTCGGCGTTCTGTTTGTTCGTTCAAATCACACACGCTCCTGTACTGGTTTTATTCTTCTATTTTAATTTTTAGTATGTATCCCATGAGTTCTAGTATCGAGTCTTCCAAACTGTAATAGTCGCTACCGTATACGTTTGCGGCATCGGGATTATCTGATTTTTCATTATTTGGAATGACTATACCTTTGTCTTCGAGTAATCCTTCTATTTCATCAATAACTGCCAATGCGAATTCAACTGCAGTGTCTTTGTCGATGGAACATGTGGTTGGCAGTTCTTCGACATTGTCGTAGCAGAGTAAGATCTCTTGGCAGTCTAGGCAGACTATAGCCACGTCAGCTGGGTTTTCGTTTTCAGGTCCGTGGGTCACTATGTCTATATGGTGACCATAGTGTTGGATAAGGTCTTTAAATGAATATACTGACATTGTTATTCCTCCATAGTTGGTTTAATGTTGGTAAGTTCAGAGATTATCTTATCTCTGATTCTCATCAGCATGCATCCCAGGACATTCATACCTTTACCGTTGTACATTCCCCAGAATGTATCGTTCCAGGTATTTCCTTCGACCAGTTTCATGCCTGCGGTTGCGATGAGTTTCTGTCTCATTAGTGGATCATTAAATTTCGCAGTAAGTGCTTTTTCCATTACACCTATCTTTTTAATATTCCAGTCTTTCGTGAGTTTTACCCGCCTGCCCATCATTTTAGATGATATGGGGTTAGCTGCGGCGATACATCGGCGGGTACCAGGAGAATCTGATTTCATGGCCTGGAAATAATTTTCCACTGACCTGTAGGTTTCTCCATCAATAACCAGTTGGATCTCGTACATATTCGATAGGAAATCGTATTTTCCTCTGAATTCATCAATTACTTGCATGGTTTAATCCTCCATAAAAAAGTTAAAAGGAATATACCGTAAACCTGTCATCCAGTATACTGGAGATCGCGGGTTTTACTATATCCCAGGAAAGTCCACCGTTACCGCAGCCGGGCCTTGACATCGAAACCTTTGCATCTTTTGGCACATGTGCGGCGATGAGCTTGGCTGATTTAATGATCAGGTCCAGGTCAGATGGATCCCGATAATCGTGCTTGGTTGGGAAACTTACATAGTAACGATCTTTGGCTACACGCACAGCACATGGGGTGTTGCCACGGCGCAGGACATGCTGGCCGAACCAGTGGGGCACGTGTGGGTGTTTATTCTTTGCCTGCAGAGCGATGCCTGCACCCATGACAAGATCCCCGTTAGATTTGACGATACCGTTCGTAGTAACACAGTAGTGAGTAGCAGATGCTTTCCACATTGAACCTTTGGCTTCCTTCATAGTAATTCTCCTGTACTTCACAAGAAATACAAAAAAATCCTTTTCGCATGTCGGCAGCCTCTTAAACCTATCGCCGCCGCGATACCCGCCTCAGCGGGCTTGGGTTTAAGTTGGGCTGCAGATATGCGTTCTCGTTATCGTTTGATCAGTTCGATTCCAGCTCGTTCGAATGTGCGTATTATGTACCCAGATAGCCATTCGTGGTCTTCTGCTGTAAGCTCTAACTCAGTGCCACTGTCTTTGAGCGTAGCCAGAAATTGTTTGATTATTCTATTTGCCAAATACTGTGCTCTGTCTTCGCTCAGTTCAGTTTTGATATTTATTGTTACTACCGCTTTTGCCATTATGCATGTCTCCTTAGTTTGTATAATGGTCCTGCTTTTTCAGCTTCATTTGATTTTATCATCAGTCGTATTTGCCGTGCATTCAGATCTGTTCTGCCTTCTACCAGCTTTGCATACTTTGCAAGTACATCGCCGTGGCATGCAGCTGGTGCGCACCAGCACCCTAATACTTTATTGTGCAGCTCATGCAATGATTCCAGTAAGTAATCATTGTGTAGCAAATACTCTTCATATTTTGCAATGACTTCCTCTCTGTTTCCATGCACTCCAATTGTGAATGGGTTACCCCATTTGCTTGGCCGTCCTATGTATACGTCGTGCTTTGACTTTTTGCAGTGAACTACTTGACACATGATACTTCTCCTTTATTTTCCAATTAAAAGTAAAATTCTCCTTTCGCATGTCGGTAGCCTCTTAAACCTATCGCCGCTGCGATATCCGCTTTAGCGGGCTTGGGTTTAAGTTGGGCTGCAGACATGCGCCGTTGTAGCATCGTATAAATATGTGAACAGAGATAGTTCTAATTATGTCAGATAGAAATGATGATGATTTGTTCCAGGAAGATAACTGGCCGTGGTGGGCTTGGATCGTCATTGCTTTGTTTATGATTCGCCATTCCCTGTGGTGGTTTTAAAGTAGGTGCAGCTATCGAGTAAAAATCACATGCTTATTTTTTAGTTTTGCTGCACCCAATGGCAGTGGTGGGAATTGAACCCACCCAGGAAATTGCTTTCCTCGGAACCTTGCGTTCCTATCCATCCCAGTTGGCAACACTGCCTGCTGTCTTTCCAGCTGTCAACTTTCATCCGAGATGGGTACTCCGTACCCAAAGCCTCAGAAGGGATTCGAACCCCTGACCCTACGGTTACAGGCCGCATATTCTAACCACTGAACTACTGAGGCAATTTGAGGGGATCCAGGCCATACTCCTGTATGTTTTATATACCGGCCTGGGCGGTATTGTCTCTCCAATTGTCAAGCCTTTTTAGTGATCTATCGGCTTTCACGACACCTTTCTATTTCGGACAGGCCCATGAAGGTGTTATTGAGATTTCCTGTCCCGCACTCTGTACTGTGCGCCCAACGGCGATGCCTGGTGAATTGCCATCGGTGAGATTTGAACTCACCCTATACCGTGCCAACGGGAACTGGAATCGAACCAGTACTTATAACGCCAGTGATGGCAAGGTGTTTGGCTCAATGTATGAGTCATTTTAGGTATATTGGACATGTTTGTACCTTTGTATCTGCTTTGTTGATTTTGCCTGCACTGATTAATTCTATGGTTTCGTTGTCGGTGATGTTCAGTGTTGCAATGATCGCATTATCTGACACTTCTATATTGTCCACTTCGCCTACTTCTCGGCCTTCGTGGTATACTTTTGCTTTGTTTTTACCTGGGTTTGCCAGGCTTTCACGATCAACATCGCGCATGATTATTACTTTTGTTTCCATGGTCCTCCATGTGTAGTTTAGCCCGCCATCAGATCAAGCGGGCTTTGTTTCACTTTATTTCCGAGCATCGTTTTTCGCGTTAGTTAAAAGGAAAAGTAAGTGACTACATGTCAATTATTTTTATATACTTTAGATATCATCTCCTACTTGGCAGTTGTATATAGGTTGGGATTACAAAGCGGGTTTTCGCTTTCCCTGTTTGTGGATTTGAACCACGGCCAATGTGATTGTCGGCAACAATTGCATTGGTTAAACAGGGACGGTGTAAAAGGGGGGAAATCCCCTTATCTTATACCCTCTTCATCCAGTATTTTTCGGATTGTCAAAGCACTTGATCGTGTATCTGCTGCTATTGAGCGCAGCGATTTTCCCATATTCCGCTGTTTTATGATTTCCTGTCTTTTTTCAGGGGTAACTTTTTTCCAGTTTTTAACAGCTCTTTTGTTGGATTCTTCCTGGGCTTTGAGAAGCCTGTCATATTCAATTTGTGTGAGCCGTAGCCCATTAGAAGATACACCCCTTGCGGTTGCGATGGTCTTTGTCTCAATAGTGGTACTCATGGTTCAACCTCTATTAAATGGGGTGTCCATCCCACTCTGTGTCGCCGGGGGCATTCTGGACATTGTAAAATTCCAGAGTCTTCTTTGCGGGACGTATCGATTATTAAAATTGCTCCGCATTGACATCTACGTTTAAACGATCTGCTCATATTCACACACGCCTGACATTGTAAGGTTCCTATCCTATATATTATTTTCTCAGTGCTCTCATAGTCTGTACGGTTGTTTGCCTTTTGACTATTTTTCCTGTTCTGATTGTTGTCAATCTACTCCACTTTGGATTGTTTACAATATTTGTTCTTGATGTTATTTCGTCACTTCCTGTGTTACTGTGTAATGTGGACCTTCTATATCTTCAATAACCTGTTGTGCAAGCCTGTATCCGTCACCCCATTTGTAATGAGAGCTTTCAGATGATAGCATTACTTGGTCTTTGAAAACATGTTTGAATACAAGCAGGATTGCAGTTACTACTTCATTGTATGGCCTGTTATGCGTGTTGCAACTGTCTTTCCACTTGTATATTGATTTCAGTCCGGCTATTGCCTGCAGCCTGTCTATTCTAAGGGTTTCGCATGCATCTTCCCCGTATCCGTTTAGTGATATGTAGTCTTGGTCGATCTCTGATTCTCCGGCACCTTCCCAGTCTGCTGTTGGTATGGTGGTTACACGGAGTAGGTGTTCTACATATTCAGTGAATTTCTTGAACTTTTCTTTGTCAAGGTCGTTGTGGTCATATTTTATTTCCCAGTAATGGCGTGTTGTCATGGTATCTTTTGTTTTCTCCATTTGATGGTTTTTTGGTTACCTCTATTTCTGGCAGTTTGCCTTCTTTCCACTCCGTCCAGTATGAGTCAGAGTTGCCATTGTCGTACAGTTCATCCCATTGATCCGGGGAATATCTTCTATGCAGGCATTCATCTGAGCAGTAGTACTCTTCGCCGCCGTTGATTACGTATCCTGACCTCATTTTCTTTTTACATACTGTGCATATCCGATATTCTTCGTCGTTTTCTGTTATGGCTTCGTCAGTATCACTATGAATTGGGTCGTAGTATTTTCCTACGCCGATTGATAGGTTTATGTCTATTTCAAGTTCATGGGTTGATATAAGGTAGTCATCATCTTTTCCTACGTCAATATACTCGTCTCTAGCGGCTTGTATTCCCTTGTTTATACTAAACCCATGTCCTTTCATCCACTGTCTTTCAAGGGCTTCTATGTAGCTCAGATCCGTGGATAGGACGGGGGGGTATGGCACTCCACCCGTTGTGTACTGGAATGAATATATTGTAATGGCTTGCATTTATGTCCACCCCGTTGATTCCCATAGTATTGATTCTTCAAACGTCAGTTCGTCTGCCTGATCTGCTCGGTCTATTAATTCCTCAGCTTCGTCTCCCTGGAAAAACCATGTCTTACCATCAGGATACACCACCGCAACCGTGGGGAGTTTGAAGTTTATTTCTATTGTTACTCCCGAATTTTTCAGGTTCTGTACTTGTTCAATGATATCTTCTATTTCTACCATGTTTATTCTCCTTAGTAGTGACAGTCAAGGTATACGGCATATTTTGTGCCGATGAATTCTGGAGAGCACTGCTCTTCGTCAATATCGGTGAATGTTATGATACTCATAAACACAATGGGTTCTTCTCCGTCGCATTCACCTTCATGTTCCTGCAATTCATTGTTGTATAGTTCTTCGGTCACTGGCCTGGTTTCAGAGTGCATTATTTCAAAAGAATCATAGGCAGATGATGTGTATCTGCCACCGCCTAAGAAACAGTTGGCAAGCAGGTAGTTTTCTACTCTGTCTTCAAGTTCCTTGATAGTTTCATTTTCTTTTGGCTTTATAGTTGCTATACAGGTTACGTGTGACATTTCATACCTCCAGTTTGCGTTCTTTTCTTTCTGCTTCTGCAGCTTCAATTTCGTGTTCTTCTCTACAATATGGGCATACTTCTCCAGGGCAGCTTACCAGGATCCTGTCAAGTTCAAATGTGAGGTATTCATGGTATGAATACTCACACATGGTTTCTGCAATGTTTTCTGCTATGTTGTTGATTTGGTCTTGTGAAAACGTGTTGATCTGTTGGATTTCGCAGGGTGTGTCCTCGTGCATGTTTCGCATATCGTCCTGTGATACTGTCACTGCTACCGAGGTTTTATTGTCTACATCATATTGTTCAAGTTCTTCGCCACAGCTGAGGCACATCAATCGTGTGATTCTACCATTGAGCATTATTGATACTCGGTGTCCGATGTGGTCCGTTAAATAGCTTGTATTCCGTTGCATTTCTGTTCCTCCAGCGGTTTCGTTGGTACTTTAATTATCCCTGTTACGAGTGCATAGCACGTTTTGTAGATCCCCTGTGGTGATTTTCCTGCGGTGGGTCCCAGTATGGCTATGCATTTTTCCTTGAATTCCTTATTTGTACGTGTTTTGCACAGTTCAACTATTTCGTTGCTGGTTAGTTTATAATTCTTAGTTCCGTATTTGATGTCGATCCCAGTCAATGTTAGTTGTACTGTCACTTCTTCGTATCCTGGGATAGCTACACTGCGGCCAAGTGATAACATAACTGGACTTGGTGTGGCTGCAGCCAATGGGATTTCCTGTCTTCCTTTTTGACATTCTGTGATTGCTCTGAGCAATGCATTTTTATGAGCTTTTGCCAGGAATGGTGCAACCTTTTTTATAAATTCATTGAGATCTTGTTTTGAAGCTGCATGTTTTAGGAAAGCCCATGTCACCGGTAGTTTACTATTGAAATACCATGTTATTACATATGTTCCTTTGTTATGCATTTCAAAACCATCTGACACGTTAGGTATTTTAGCCGTTGTCGTGGCAGGTGCTTCGATTGGTATCACATAGCTTGTGAAAGCGTGGATGGTTACAATTCTTTTTATCATTACTGCAAACGGTTTCTTGCAGTTTTCGCAGTTAATGATCTGGTTTTCATTATTACCTGGATCTTCAAAGGGGGTTGAGCAATACGGGCATTTGTTTTGAGGTTCAGTTGTCATTTTTCGTATCTCCTTTCATACACGTCAAGTACATCATTGTTGTAGTTTTCAGACAGGATTTCGTAGATTCCGTCTATTGTTAATATGTGTCTGATTCCGTCTGTTTCCAGTAGTTCTACCAGAATATCATCGAATTCTTCCTGTGTCATTTTTGAGTAGTTTGTCATGTTGGTATCCACTCTTCTGTTCCATGATCGTAAGTTTCGATACTGGTGCAGCCGTATGCTCTTCCGAGTAAATCCAATGGGTCAAACGGATCATCGTCTTTGCTTATGATTCCCATGAAATACACATTGTCGTCGCCATCTAATAGTCTGAATGGTATTGGCATCATTGACGGGTATTCTGAAATTTGTTCGGAGATTGGCACGTCGGATGTGCCCATCTCTGATTGTTCCAGTGGTCCGTTGATCAGGTCCATTAAAATGATCCACATTATGCAGCCACCTCATCGTATTGTGCAACATTGGTTGGAATTGGTGGTTCCTGGTATTCTCTTGCAATCATCTGCAGGTGGTTTTCATACACCTTGTTTGCTGAGAACATAGTAACAGTTGTTCCTTTTTTGTTGTTCATTACAGTTATGTATAAGAATTCATGCCCAAGTTCTTTTTTTTCGAGCATTTCGGAAACGTCGTTTGGGTAATAACTTATACTCAGGCTTGTGTCCTTTTGCTGTGCGTGAATTGCCAGCATGTTCATAAAGTTGAATCCATCGCTGAAATGAAGGTGGAATATGTGCGATTGGTCTCGAATACCAATGTAATCGAGTTCGGTCATTTCATAGGAAATGATTGTTCCCGTTTTGTGTCGGTGTTCAATGTTGCGGAACACTACCATTTTGCCATCTTTTACATATAACCTGATATATCCGCTGTTGTTTTTGTCCTTCATCCAATCGCTTACAAATTTTTTCAGCGGTACTTTTTCAATTAGATTACTGTACATTGTAGTAGTCATGGTTCCATCTCGTTTATTCTATAGCATCTTCATTTTTGTCAATTGATACAGTGTTGTAGTACCTATACCACGTTTCAACCGGAAGTGCTTGTAGATCACAAAGGAAAGAATACTGTTGGTTTTCACATTTGCGTAGTCTTTCAAGTGAAGCATTTGGGTTGTTAGTTAGTGATATTGGGTGCCAATATCCTGCACCTTCTATTTGTGCTATGATAAAAAATTTGAATTTTTTATCACTTATATACAGTTTTTCAATGTATTGTTCGCAATCAATTCCTAAGTAGTTCCATTTTAGTATTGTTTGGTGAAGTATCACTTTTTCACCCAGTTTATTCGATGTTGAGTGAACCGAGTACCTGTTCGAGTTTTTCGATGCAGTTACCACAAATGTCTTTTTGTTCTCCGTTAACTTCTACCAATACCAATTGTAGGCACCTGGTATTTCCGCATGCATCACATTCGTGGATGTTTGGGGAATCATCATCGATGTCTTCTCGTATTTGAATAAAATACTCCATGCATTCCAACATCTTTTCGTGGTCCACATGGTCTTTTTCCTTTGGACCATGGCATAATCTGCAGTCCGGGCATGGTCTGCACATTATGTCATAGACATTGTCGCATACATCGATACAGCTTTTGTTCATGGTGTTTCCCCCGTAGCGATTATGGTGGTTTGTTTCGTGGCTGTTTTTTGGTGTGGTCGGTGTGCGCTTAACTGGATTACAAAATTGTCCCAGGGGTTCCAGCTTGAAGCACAGGCAACTTCCCAGTTGTCCTTTCTCATGTTTCTGGCGAACTTGTTTCTTGTTCGCATGTTCTCTTTGATCAGTTGTTCCTGGGTTTCGATTGGTTCTTTTCCTGAAATTACCCATGCTATGTCAATGAATTCGAATTGTTCAAGATAGGTATCTGCGTATACGGTGCTTACTTTTGAGCTGACTTTGTTCGGATCAATTGCACCGGCTTTTATCATCTCTTTGATCCATTCGTCTTTAGTTGTCATGGTGTTTCTTCCTGAACAGGTGGAAATTTGAGGTAGAGGCATTTCACGATTTGTTCGTACCTGTCACAGCTTGGTATGCAGGTGGAATCCTCGTCTTCTGGACATGCATTGCATTCTTCGAAGCGGCTGCAGTTTCTACACATTGTATCGATCACAGCTTCTGCTATGTCATATTCACTGTAGCATTCTTTGTAGCCTTTACTGCACATCATGGTTTTACCTCTTGCCTGTCTACTTTCAGGTATTTGCTTGCACATTCGCATAGTCTGCGATGCTCGGCTTCGGTGTCGCCTTCTGGCTGGTCTTGGCATGATTCTACATGTGGGCAGGAACAACACAGCATTTGGAATACTATGTCGCAGACATCTGTACAGTCGCAGGAATATTGGCTCATGGTTCTACCTCCACAATAAATTCTTCAAGGGTTTTCCCTTCATACTCGCATTCCGGACAGTCGAAACCAACGGTTTCATTATCTCTAAATTCAGAATGAGACATCTCTGGGGAACCCCAGGTGTTGATAATCCAGTGGTAGGTGTGGTATTCTTTGACAAATGCTTTGACGTTGTTTATTTGTTTTTTACACATTGGGCAAATGAATTTATATTGTTTTTCTTCCGCGATGAATTCGTCACGCAAATGTTTTTTGCTACCACATACTGGGCATTGGAATGCTATTGTATCGGAATCTTCTATTCCCGAATCTTCTGTATCTGATATATCCCATTTGCCAGATTTGTCCAACGTAACGGGGTATTTGTGTGTTTCCTGGACAACATCTAGTACATGGTCAAGAATTGTTCCACAGTCAGGGCATTTTATAATATTCACAGTATCACCCCTGCGGTTGCGGTGGTGTCTTGCACTGGTTGCAATACATGCACATTGATCAGTTCACCTGATTTATTAAACAGGTAGTCGTTGGCATCACACATGTCTTTGACATATTCCTCGCTGGTGCAGTGCCTATATTGCAGCTCCAGCATTCTGTAGATCCATTTTGCGAAATCTCTAAGTAATTCGCTGATATCCTTTTCTGCTGTGGTTACTTGCCTGTATGGGTCGTGGTCCAGGAACACATCTACGTCCATGCAGTATTCGTGGTAATAGTGTCCACGGTGCTTGGTTTTTGCACATAGCTTATAAAAGTAGTTCTTTTGAACATCCTGCAGCCCTTTAGCTATGCGTATAAGTTCTTTGTCACTGTCCCCGCATGCTTCTATGATGGCTTTGACACTGCCTGATCTATAGCTGTAGTTGCATTCATAGCATGCACCATCTCCCTGTGACCAGAAACCTGAGAAAAAAATGCTCGGTTTATCTCGTTTATAGCCTCCCATGGTAGTGATCTGATATGTGTCAATGTCGATGCCCATGAGCTTGCCCATTTCTATAGCATCATCGAATACCACTTCATAATCCCAGTCTCCTGTGGTGAGTTCAGAGATCGCTGCTTGTTTGGCATTTTCATCGAGTTCTTCGAATCTGTATGCTTCTACACACACTTTTTGCATGGTATCATCTCACAAGGGTAGTGATCTCAAAGTCTTCGAATTGTTGATATTTGCATATCATTTCATGTAGTTCTGCAAAATCTACTTTGAACTGTTTTTTTGTAGTGGTTTCTTCGAATGCTGGTTTTCCAGTGTTCAGGTCTATCAGTCTTGCAATGTTGTGGTGGTCACACGATAGCATGAACAAGTCACCAGTTGTCTTGAATTTCAATACTGAACCTGATCCCAGATGACTGCCTTTTGAATTTGGAATGAACACATTTTCTTCATAGTTTGACAATTTTGCAAGTTTCCGCATGTAGTGTCTTGTCATTGGCACTGACAGATCCATTGGGGATGTGTATTTCCATTCTGGCAATTCCAGCAGTCTGTATTCACTGTATTGTGCTGATTTCATTAGCGTGTACTGAGCACCGTTGATAAAGAAAGTATCTCCAGGTTCATACACATTGTCTTTACCGCTTACATAATCACTTAATTCGATGTTAACCATCTTCGACACCTCTTAACTAAAAGTACTCATAATTTCTGAGAGAGGTAGCCATAATTGCTGTCGGCGATAGCCGCTGCATTTATGAGCTACCGAGCGATTTCAATGTCTGTACCTGTTCTCTGTTAGATTCGGGAAGAACCATTTGGCAAGTTCATAGTTTGCCTTTGAACCGTGGTTTGCTACCCACGTTGGTGAGCCAATTCCGTAATATACTGCAAGATCTCCATCGTATCCGCGGAGGTATCCTGCTCCACCCACCAGCACATAGGTGAGCTTGGTGTGTATCAGTAGGCCACTGTCATCCTGCTGTGTGTTTACGCTGATTGAATCGTGGTTCACTAGGGCTCTCCCGTCTTCCAGTATTTCTGAATAGTACGGTTTTTGATCTGTCATGCGTCTAACCTCACTTGCGATACTACCATTCTGCTCACTTTTGATAGTTCGTTGAATTCTCTTGCGTCTTCGAGAGTATTCAAATATTTTTTTAGATAGTGATTATACAGTGCATCCTGTGTAGGATTGCTGCTTTTTTTAAAGATGATTCTGTTTGCAACTGCGTGAATTTTGTTGGTGACATTTTTGATCTCGCGTTCAATGTCCCATACCCACACTTTTGGCACGTTAGAGTTTGTGACCCATAGGAGTCCAAGGCTTTCAATTGATGGGGAATAGCAAGGGTATTGTCCAGATGTGCTAAGTGAAGCCTGTCCTGGGCAACATGGGCTGCACAGTGCACTGAATTGGACGTATGGGGATCTTGTGATAGTATATGTGCCACCTGCCCAGTCATGCCATATTGCACTGTATTTTACGTCAGTGTCGTAGTCATATTTGCCATCGGCTGCTTTTTTATAGCCGTAAAATCTGGTATGGCATTCCCAGTCGTCTATTTCTTCGTCTGGGTGTTCTTCGTAGTACTGCTCCAGATCCGGGTCAATTCCGTGTTTCCACACACAGTCTGCGATTTCCCCTACATCTGTGTCATTTCCAACACCTGCTACCGGGTTTGTAGTATCCACGTATTTCCCATAGTGAAATTTACATGCTTCTGGAGGATTCGTTTTGAGAAGTTTGATAGTTGCACTTACTGCTGTTATAGTTGACATCGTCTACACCACGCTCTTAAAATAGTGGAATTGTTAGTTCCACTGTTTAGTCAATCAATTTGTTTATTTCGTCTGTCCACCCTTTGTTCACAATGAGCAACATTCCGTAGCCTATCAGGTCTACGTAGTCGTTCATCCTGGGTTCGGTGGAATTTGCAATCCGGTTGATCTTGTCATCCATTCTTATTAGGATTTGTTCGGTTGAATTTGCTTTACTGCAAACTCTTGTTGGTTCCAGGGCACTGTCACCATAGTTTTTGTTCTTGGTTAACAGGAACTTTTTGATGGAGTCGCAAGCAGCTGCAATTTTCGCCTGGTTTGAAGCCAGTTTGACATCCGCGCTTGGGGATGGCTGTTTGTCACGCGCTGAGAACTTTGGATATGGCCTTTTCTCGTTTTGTTTAACCCCTGGCTTTTTTCCTTCAATTTCGTCTATTTTTGCGATCACCGCATCTATGAATTCCCCAAGCATGTTTTTATAGTCACATTCTGGGATTTCTCGGTGTACCTCCATTGCTCCATTCGCTAGTTCTTTCAACATTCCTACAGGTATTCCATTTAGATTGTTTATGTCCATTTCAATCATTTACTTGTCTCCGGGGATCTAAATATTCCAGTATACCATGAAACTGGAATTTATTTCTCACTTTCCACACTTTTGTGTAATGAGAACCACATAGCTTACACCTAAACCGTTCGGTTATTCCGAATTCTTCGTGTAACTTAAAAAATCCAAAGCAGTACTTTGAATGTTTTAACATGAACATGGAGGGGTCGGTGTATACCGTAGCCTCCTGGCTCTTATCGTCTTTACACACGGCTATCACACGCTCTGGAGATATAGCACAATGCTATATCAGTTTGATGGTGTAGTTGTGACTGCATCGCCTCCCTGCGGTTGCGATGGTTCTTCTTTGCGCCACCCACAGAACTGGCACCATGTCCCGTTGACCGGGTGTTTCATACCGCATTGGCCTGGGCATTTATCCGGATCCGGTCTTTCTTTTAGTGTCCCGTACCAGTTTCCGTCTTTCATTGGCGGTTTTTCTATCCATTCCAGTATTGGTTGGTGGTCTGGGTAATGTTTCCGGATGTACCTGACGGCCATGTGGTTATCCGGGATTGCTACTATTTTTGCATTGGTTTTAATTTTTTCGTTTTTCATTTCAATGGTTTGCTTGGTTATTATTCTCCATTCTTCTGAGAATCTTGGATCATCTATAAATGTTTTCAATTTATAGGATGGTACCGGGTAGATCAGTATGGATCTTCTGCATCCGTCGTGATAGCAACGGTGAAAATGGGAATATATATCTTTCATCCATGCGATTGTTGCAGGGTGATTTTTATCCAGTATTGGGAATTGTGGAGTTCCATATAATTTATCAACCTGTTCGAGTTCTGTGAACCCGGTGCCATTGAGCATGTAGCATGGTCCTTTTGGTGGGGTATTCCCAAATCTGGTGTATACCGACCTTACAAAATAACGTGGGTGACCAGGTGGTTCAAATGCGCATCCTATACCCATTGATCCCAGGTGATATGAAGGTGGTAGTTTATGGTTAGAGTAAACTTTTTGTTCACTCATAAGTAACACTTCCTGTTTTGTTTCCATTGCTGTCATAAAGTGATTCAGGTTGATGTCCTGAACCCCAGTTATGTGTAAGATTTCTGAGTATTGCTGCAGCTTCGAATAGTGGTCCGTCTTCAAATGCTGCGTTTTCGGTGTTGATTATTATCGTTATTTTTTCCATGGTTGTTACTCCTTATTTTTTCAGAGTTAGTATTCCACCGGAGTTGATCTTGTACACACGGCTTGTTTTATCTGAGTGGTAAGTATACAAATTAATACCGTGGATCTCGAAGATTTTCAGGCTGCTGTCAAACTTGTATTCTTTGACAAAACGTGCTTTGAACTTGTTCTTGACATCATATAACCGGAGAGTTCCATCTGTAGTTCTGATGTACATGTAGTCCCGTTTTATTTCGATCTGCTTGCCACCTGGGAGAAGTGACTGAATACCAACTGGTGTTCTGGCAGATGATATGTCCACTATTTTGATGATCTTATCAGTTGCTACGTAGACAACATTGTTTTTGCATGCAATGTCATTGATAGTGAAGGGGGATTCCCATTTACCAGGAGATTTGTCTCCGTGGATAGTTACTGTTTTTCCCTTGAATGTTGCAGTATTCGCAGCAGCTGTTCCTACAAGCAGCAGCACCATCGCTACCGCTATGGCTATTACACACACGCTCTTTCTACTCATTTTGAATTCCTTCTTTTATCTTACTATGTATACATGATGTCTGAACTCTTCATGGGTTACATATTCCCCATTGTTCGTCCACCAGTTGTCGTTCCATCTTCCGTTTGCATCTTCCAGTTCTGTATGACTGTAAATGGCTTCGCCTCTGCAGGTGGAGATGGAGGTGTTTATCAGTTCCGGGATCTTTTCGCTTGACATTAGTGATCCTCTGGTAACATGATCGTGTATTTTTCAAATTCATTCATTTCAATGAAGATCTGCTGTTGATGTCCATTTGGCAGCTCGATGTTTCCCGAATAGAATGTTTCTTTGGGATCCTTGAATCCATGAGATGCTTTTCTTATCATCTCGTTGGATTGATTGAGCAGGTCCAGTAGATTAGGGATGTTGATAGAACCGTCTTCTGTGAAGTATCCTTGCTGCATCAGATTTGTGGTAACATATTTGAAAATTCCTCTTTCCCATTCTGGATTGATCTGGGTGATGTCTACAAGTATACCGTCTGTAACCGCGTCTTCTGATAGATATATAGATATCACTGGCATGTCTTCTTCTAAAGTCATTGTTATACCTCCTGATTTCACTTGAAGAAAAAACAATTAAAAATATATGAGAGAGGCAGCCATAATTGCTGTCGGCGATAGCCGCTGCATTTATGAGCTGCCGAACGATATCGGTGTCACATTTGTTATGATTCGAGCGCATTGGTTAAGATATCGATTGTTGATTCAATACTTAATTCGGTCGATATTTGGTTCTGTATACCCCTTGCTCTACCTCGTGAAGTTTTGTTGATATTGATTAACCCCTCGATTTCAAATTCGTTTAGTACTGTCCTGAAACTCCGATCTGTGTAGGTTTCATGCCCGTATGCATCGCATAGTTTAGCATACTGTTGATATGCAGTTTTCGTGGTCGTGGTTTCGTCATTACTATACATGTTGTGCATGCATGCCAGAAGCATGAGTGTTTTTTGAGGAGGCAGGTTTGAAAGCAGGGTTGATATTGTTCCGTGCTGCAGTTCTTTTTCAGCAATTAGCACATCGTTTTCAGTAAGTGCTGTTTTTCCCGTTTTTTCTGCGATTTCAGCGGTTGTTTTTAGAAGTTCGATTGCAGATCTTGCATCTCCTTTACATGCTGATAATCGTGTGGCGCACATTGTAATTGTTCCAATGTCCCATGTGTTTGGTTTCAGTGCTTTTTCAGCTTTATTAATAAGGATATCTATTAGTTGTTCTGTGTTATATGGTGGTACTGTTATTCTCGTTGGCCTGAATGATGACAACTCTCTGGGATCTCTTTCTTTTTCGAATAGAAAATTGTTTGAAATGCCTACTACACATACGTTGAAATCAGTGAATCCGTTTTCTTTCACTCGTGATAGGTTATATAACAGGTTACTTGGCTTCATTTTATCAATTTCATCGAGTATTATTATAATAATTCCATTGGTTTCATTGATTTTTTTTATATAGTGGTGGAAGTACTGGCTTGTTGAATTTGCAATTTTCTGTGGTTTTATTGAGTGGTGCATATTGTACTGAGCCACCAATTGCTGCAATATGCCCATTTCAGTTGGTTCTGAATTGCAATTTATATAATGAATAGTGAGATTTATGTTTCTTTTTTCAGCTTCTTTTTTTAGTTCATTTGCTGTTATTTTGATCATAGCTGTTTTTCCTGATCCAATTTCCCCGAACATCAACATGTTCGATGGGACAATGTTTTGGATAACATGGCTAAAATGATACTCCATTTTATTTATTTCGTTTTCACGGTGGAGTAAGTCATTGGACGATTCTGGTGCATTTCCAGTTTTCAAGATTTCGATGTTCTTAATGATTGGATTTTTCTGTTCAAAATTCATGATCACACGCTCGGTTATACATTGGTTGGAATCTATATATAGGTTTCCAATGTATCAATTGTTCCGTCTGTTTGTGTTTTTATCATTGGGATTCCTTTGTGTACACACACGTTTTTCCAATGTATTTTTATTTGTGGATTCTCTGTGGACACGCTGTTTTCGCGTTATTTTGCAGCATATTCGACCGCTTGTATTATATACGTTGAATGCATATTAACAACGTGCATGGGTGTTTTGGTTTAGGAAATACACTGTGGGTGTTTTCCAGTTTTTTCTACACATGGGTACTGCAATTGGTTTTACATTGGAAAAATGTGTGTATATAAATAAAGAATACAGCGGAAAAAATGCTCTATATATAGTCCTGGTCAGTCATCGCCATAATTTCGTTCAGCTCTACTAATCATGGTCTCCATCGCATCCAGGGCACTTTGTTCTCCTCCGTCCTCTTCCTCAATTTCGAGGATGATCTGGATGTCTTCTGCTTCACAGAATAGGTCATACAGCTTTTCTGCGTTTGGTCTTTCTATTCCGTCGGGCCCTAATGCTTGGTTGAGTAAAGCATATTTGATCACTTCAATGTCTTGGCAAGTGAGGTGTTTTTTCAAGGTATCACCTCGGCGGTTGCGATGGGTTCTGTCTCATTAGTTGCGTTTTGGATATCCAGTGCTGGTTTTGCAAGTTTTGCTCCACACCACGTGCAGTTTGGGTGGCGATCTGTGAATCCCTCACTGACTTCGCCTACAAGATATAGTTCTTTTTTGCATACTATACACCTGGAGTCTATTAGTGGTGCGAAATCGAGCACATTGTATTTTTTTTTTAGGTTGAGGTGTTCTTCGTACCGTGCTTCCTCTTCTTTAATGTGCTCTATCAGCTCGCGTATGATCTTGGCCTTGGTGTTCCATGTCGTTTTAAGGTTTTTCTCATACCATTGAATTGCACATTTTAACGATGGTTCGTATGCAAGTGGCACAGTGGTGTTGTATGATTTCCATTTTGTCGTATATATCCTTGCACTTGCTCCTCTCATGCTATTGAATGCGAACTGGCCTACTATAGCTACAGTGAATTTGTTGCTTGGTCTGTCATTCTCTACTACCACTACATCCAGTGCTGCGAATGGTTTTCTTATGAGTTGTTCCTGCATTAGTGCGTTGTGAAGTCCGATTCCATACCCAGTAAAATATGCTGCTGGTTCTATTTTTTCCACGTCGTAGTTCTTTCCGATCAGGTGGATGATTCGCTGAACTTCCTTGCGATAGTCCATAAGCTGATTTCGTTCGTTGATAGTTGGTTGTAGTCGTTCCTTGTGTATCTCATTCATCACTTGTTCTTCTTCTCTTTTCTTTTTATCCAATTCTTCTTGGAGTTCATAATATTTGATGTATAGTGTTCTTTCTTCCTCCCTGTTTGTTCCCTCTATGTTTTTTTTTATTTCTTCAAGCTGTTCTAATCTGTCTGCGGCATGTTGGAAGCCGCTGGCTGTATATTCTATCTGCATACTACGCACCTCTTACACACTTTATTTGTTCAATAGGCTTGCTTCGTGTTTCCACGAGAAAATGAATACTGGCATCATGTTGATGTCTGCAAATGTTACATCTGTTAGTTGTCTTTCAAATGGCTGTTTTGATACTGAGTTGATTATTCGGATGTTTTTGATCTCTGTGAGGGAATCCCCTGCATACATTATTCCATCTGGTTCATTCATTTGGAGCATGTATTCGTGTACTTCGTGCAGTGGGATGTACCTTGTTGTATTTGGTTTTCTACCATCTTGCTCTTTCAGCCAGTTGACAGGCGACGAGCTGAATATTATCGTATGGCCTTCTATTCTCACTGTTTTAGCACCTCACGGTTCTTACTTGAGTTTACCATTCAAATTCCTCCAGGTCATCGTGATAGGGCCCAGATTGGTCTATCACGATATAATCACAGTCCAATCTCCTGGCCTTTTCGAAGATCTTCACAAGAGCTTCTGAATACTCGGCATCTCGGAGGTTTTCAATAAATTGTGTAAATTCTTCTTCTTCATCCGGTACCCAAATCCAGTACCCATATTCGTAGGGTCTGCAGATTAGGCCATCTGTGTGATAATCGGGGAATTCCGTAGCCAGAGAATCGTTGTCTTTTTCAGTGATATGGCCGGTTCCAATTTCCAGGAACCTTCTTACACAATTTGATTTATCCATGTCTGACCGGTAATCTGGTTTATCGGGAATCTGGTATTCTTGCATACTTGGTTACTCCTTGTGGAATACCAGCCATCTGTCACAGGCATGGTCTTTGTCGTATATACCGTTGTGCCTGCAGGCATAGTCTTTGATATCGCGCATTGTACACTGATCAGCATACTGGCATTCCGGGATATCTGTTTCCAGGTCTATTCTGGTTTTGTTTCCGTTGTCGTCTTCTACTTCCCATATTGTAGAGTACGGATTGTCCTGTATGTAATCCAGGGTACTCATTACTGCTTCCAGTGGATCTTCTGCGTGTTCGCCATCAAGTGTAAATGTCACTTTGTACTGTGTTGATTTCTTTTCAGTCATTTGTTTATCTCCTTATTCCTTTTTGTAGGAGTTTAGTAAACGCTCTTCTTTTGCATCTACTGACCAGGTGATCCCTAAATCGTTGGTTACTTCGAATACCGTGGCTTCGTTCTCTGGATTCTGTAATGTGCCTAATGCCTGCAGTGCTGCATCCATTGCATTTTCTGCATCGTAAGTCATTGTCCAGGTTACTAAGTATTTTCGTGTCATGTTTTTGTCACCTCTGTGGTTTTATCTCCAATCTGGATTCGAGTATTTTCTTTATTTCATTTCTTATAATCTGTTCAGCGTGTAGTGGGTTATGTATAAACCACCCCATGTTATGAAAGAATGGGTTAAATTCTTCCTTTGAGACGGCCAGGAGTTCGCATAGGCGGTCGTGTAACTCGATCCTCCCTAATATTTTGTCTCCGGCTATCACGTCAGCGTAGAGCTTTATTGCATCGTTTAAATTGAGATTGGCGTATTTGTTTGTCATTTCTTTATCGTCTTCTTTCATGTTTGTGTCTCCGGTTGTCCTTCGTTCCAGGTCCTTTCAAGTTCTTCCCGCAGTAGTGCTCTCCTGACCCCTTCCGGCCAGGGTGTGCCTACTTTGGTCTTTTCGCTGTACCATACCTGAGCTAGTTCTATTGTCGGATTGCGTACAATATCTGTGCTGCCACATCCACAGCATATTGATACTATTTTTTTCAAACCGTGTTCATCCAGTTCATTTCCACTGTATGAGCACGCCTGAAATTCGTCCAGGTGTCCACATTCATGACACAGTGTCATGTTCCTGAATTTTTTTTTCAGGGCCTTTGCTGTTATATAAGGCATTTTTGATATCTTACACACACTCCTATTTGGCCTGTTATTCCTGGTAGATCTTTCTCAGCCATTCTTTTATGAGTTCTTCTTCGTCCCCTATCTTGGCTACATATTCCTCAATTTTTTGTCTGGTACCGATTTTGAGCAATTCCGGTAGTTTTTGAAGGTGGTATGCGTCCCACATGGTATGGATCCAGTCTGAGAACTCTTTATCAATTGGTACAAGTATATCTCTTGTATCATGTTGTCCGACGGTGACCGATTCGAAGTATATGGAATCTTCTATACCCTCGATTGTGAACCAGTTTGGATAAAGGCTTATGTCTATTAATTCTTCAATGTCGCCTGCAACCAATTCATCTGCCAGTTGATCTATTTTACAGTCATGCCATTGCAGTGTTCTTTTTAAAGAGTCTACGTCCATGCTTTCTACATATCCTTCTGCACGCTCTTTTAAAAATTCATAAGTTGCTATGAATGGCTCTACTTCACTGAAACACACTGAAAAGTGTTTGTCGCTGTTATCATCAACTGTTATTTCTGCGAACACTATTGATTTGTTGATAGTGTCCCCTAACAATATTTTATATTCTGCCATGATTTGTTCCTCGACGATTTATTGATAACTAAAAAAAAACAATTTGTATTTTTGTCGTCCGAACACTTGTCCTTTGTAGGCGGTAGCCAAAAAGGACAAAGTTGTGAGGATCGACATGTCACTCAGTTATATCGAGTTCTTTCATTTTGTCCTTCATCCAGCTTTCTACCCCAGCCAGTACGTTTATTTGTGTTTTTATAGCTGTTTCCTGGGCTTCTGTGAAGTCCAGTTTCAGGACATCTCCTCTGTATAACTGTCTTGCTTGGGTGGTCGATTCTTTCCAGCTTCTAACTTCTTTTAACAATTCTATCCACGAGGTTTTTAATATGAAGTAGTCGGCTCTTGCGCTCAGTTTTGCGTCATCCCATGCATATTTTACTGCTTGTTCTTTCTCCAATTTCATCCGATTTTCAGTGTGCTCCACCGCTTCCGCGATGGCTGCATCACATTCTTCCTTTGTGTACCACTCTTTTGTACCAATTTCGTCTTGGGTTTCTATCGCTACTGCTTCGCTCATTTACACACACCTCGCAATTTCAGTAAACCACCATCTCGTGTGGTAAGTCTATTATTCTCCCCGCGCGGGGGCCATCCAATGGTATTAGTGCAACTCTTTCCCCAGGTGTTTTTGGGTACTTGTAGATCTTGCATGTATACCATGTCTGATTAGATCTTTCAAAGTATTCCCCGATGCCTCTTTCTTTTCTGAATGCGTTTTTTGCATCAGATATTTTCTCAGTAACATCTTCCTCTATACCGGGGTGTTGTATGTGGCATCCCATGACATGTCCAGTGAATAAGCGGTGTAGTTCTGCCATGACTAGCCATTTTGTTCTCCTGGTACATTGCATGCAATAATATGTTTTTTTCATGTTAAAATTCCTGCAGCTCTTGCTAGATCCTTTGCTGCTTTGTAATGTTCTACTTTCAGAAGACCGTTATTTAGGTCGTTTTCACTGCATATTCCACATGTTTGTGCAAACCAGGCAAGTGCTGAGGCTGGCATTTGGCTATCCTCTTCGATCAGTCTGTTCTCTTTTGCATATTTCCATAGTGCAAACATCTGTTTTCCATTCCTGTCGCTTACCACCGATGGTCCCACTGAGCTATTCCTGTGGCCTTTCCCTGCGTCTACGCATGTTTCTGTCCCCGATACCACTGCAAGAGTGGTCAATGCGTTGTGGGACACGTCGTGCCTCCAGCAGTGTAATAAATTGCCGTCAAAAGATGCATTTGAGCCAGTTTCAGAGCCATGGAACGGGCATGGGAACCTCCTATCAGTCGGTAGGACACCAAGTATGTCGGCGATGGTTAGCTCAAAAATACCGGATTTCGTTGGATTATCATATTCCTCTCGCGGTTGCGATGGTGTTTCCTCGAATCGCTTAATATTGGCCTCCAGTTGATCCTTGTATGCTTGTGGCAATTCATCATAGGTTATTTGTGCAGGCATCCGTGGATCTTCGATAGTGTAATACCCAGCAAACTGTTGCTGTTCAGGAGGCATTCTGTCGATTGCTTCCTGGCTGCAGGGTACAAAACTACCAGGTGCTACTACATATTGCCAGTATGAGCGTATTTCACCCGCTGTGTCGCATGGCAGGTTCATTTTTGCCGTTCTTATGGGTACTCCTATGTAGTCTCTCTTCACTGGTTCATCATCTGTAAAATAGAAATGGTGACGGCCTTCTCGTGATCTGGACCGTACAGACAGAGTTGGTTTGATCTGGTCTATTGGGACGCTGTGCTCGCTGTCTACATCCACAATTACCAGCTTGTCTTTTGGTGTGCCTGCAATTCCTATGTTATATCCGTGATCCATCCATCTGGCAGCC
Source organism: uncultured Methanomethylovorans sp. (assembly GCA_937968035.1). Classification (GTDB taxonomy): domain Archaea; phylum Halobacteriota; class Methanosarcinia; order Methanosarcinales; family Methanosarcinaceae; genus Methanomethylovorans. Next base: position 42,319 of record CALBTS010000588.1, on the reverse strand, counting down.
TGTCCTGCTGTGAGCTTCGATGAGGGGTGTTTCCACCCTCTCTTACTTTTCACTGGATCTTTGTTTTTCTTTTCGAGTGCGAAGTACCATGGATCGTAATTGTCTGTTTTAGCTGTTAATAGTCTGTGGAATCTAAGGAATTCGTTTGAATCCGGGGTACATTCACTCGGTTTCATATTCTGCATTTTTGTTTAACCTCCTGTAGTGGAAAAAGGGTCTATATTCCAGATTATCTATCCTTGCAGTATCCATTCTGATCCCATTTGACCATTTAATTGCCTGCATTGACATGTCTTTGATGATTACAGCGGATCCTTTGAACGGGTGAGATAGGAAGAATTTTACATTAATGCAGTGCAGTAGGAAAATTCCATATCCTAATGCATGTGCCATCGCACCCACGAGGCGTGATGTTGTTTTATAAAACAGTATACCTGTTATGAATCCAGCTGTAACAAAGGCCCACATTATGTCATGGCTCATTTTTTTGTACTCCTTTGTCTTCGGATTGATTCATCGGTTCTCAGATTGGTTAACAGGCTCATTGCGTCTCCCTTTGTTTGGCAGTTGAACAGGCTGAACGCAGTTGATTTGTCTACCTGTCCACTCATTTGTTCGTCTACTATTTTTTTCACTGTGTCTATCCAATCGCAAGTAATTGGATCTTCACCTTTGCTGATCCGTCTTACTTCGTCCTCTCGCACTTCTTTCAGGAGTTCGAGTAGTTGTTCTAAAGTGTCACAAGTTTGCAGGCCAAGCACTATTTGCATGTCGTACTCTTCCCTGGAATAACACTCTGCTTCACAGTCTGTTATGTATTTCATCTTTGATCCCCATTATTTTTCTATGGTTTTTTGTACACCAATGCCTTACTGCAGTGTTGTATGACAGTGCAGCGTCTTCTCTCGTACCTTCCCAAGAGATTGGAGCACCCCTTACAGCCAGAGACCAGATTTTCCCCATTGTGGAATTCATGTGTTTCTGTAAACGGGTTTTCTCGTCAATCGGTTTATAATCTGGGTTCTTTTTTCTTTTGACGTGGTGTACTACCGGTGGTGGTTTGCTGTACACTGCTTGGTGTCGGGTACATTCTGCGAAAATGGTGAACACATCGAATCTGTCATCTGCGTGGAACCTTTGCAGTTCTTCGTTCAGATTAACCCATCTCTCAGGTTGTCCGAGAGTATGAAGGAGGTCAGGGAGTGACTTGCGTTCTGCTACCAACCCTCCTGTGGTTTCGATGTCCTGGCATGTTATAGTGAAATTGTAGTCCCCAACTTGATCATGTCCAGTGCTTTGTTTCACTTTCATTTTTTCCGTCGGTAGTCCAATCTCGCCTTCTGTCCATGGCAGTTGCTCGTTGTTCGCCACCTGCACGACAATCTCAATGTCCTGCTCGTACCATTTGTTAAGCAGCTCTCTGCGGTTATTCCTTGCATTCTTGTCGTTTGGATCGGCTGCTATCCTATCATCATATTCTAAAATACGCTCTGTTCTTGATTTTGCCAATAATACACACACGCCTTTGGAATTTTATTCTTTTACTATTCTTGGTGCCAGGTAAAATATAGTTGAACTTTTTTTACCCAGCTCTGCTGCGAATTTGATCACATATTCAGTTGCTACTCCTATTGTCACGTTTTTGCTTGGAATCACTTTCAGTATCGGTTCTAGTAGGTTGAGTGATGCGTTTACTTCTGCATCGCCGATCACTGCGTCTGTCAGCTCGTTTTTTGAGAAAGTTGTTGGGTATAGGTCTGTTCCGTCTTCAATTATTACTTCAAAAGTTCCGTCTTTCTCTGTTGTTTTAAGCAGTATTTCGCTTGAATTGGTTGCTTGCTTTATTGCAAGTTTCAGGTCTTGCACTGGTATTGATAGCAGTGATACATGGTCATCAAATACGCATTTTCGTGGTCTGTTTGGGCATTCGCTGACCGATACTGTGGACATGTTCGCACCGAACTTACCCGATGTGATAATTAATTTGCCGTCTTCCTGCTCTATTTCAACGGGTTCTTTTAGTGTAGCTACAAAGCTCAGTAGTTTGCTTATATCTATACCAATGTCCACTGGTTCTTCAATGTCATATTGTATGAAGTCATCTTTGGATATTTTCAATACTACAAGACTTGCGAACGATGGATCTGCCAGTACTGCAAACAGTTTATCCTCTTCAAATGAGATCACACAGTCATTGTTCATTTCTTTCAATGCTTTGAGTGCATGTGTAAACAAGGTTGGGTCTATAATTATTTTCATTGCATTTCCCCTGTATAAAGTGTGTGGGGTCCATTGCTGGATACCCTGCACAGTGTTATCACACTGATATCATTACTGTTGGCTTTACGAATGTGGTTTTCCTGTACTGTTCAAGTTCCGGATGTCCACCTGTCATATACCCCTGCAGAGCTGCATCGTCCCAGGACACTCTTTCGTATCCTCGTCTGTATGTAACCTTGCCCACACCGTCTACGGTATATGATTTCTCCATAACCAGTGCAGCATTTCGTATGGTTTCTTCATGTTTGGCGATCTCTTCTCTAAATGGTTTGCTCAGTAGTTCCACTTCTTCTGACAATTTTGCGATCATCTCGGTTAGTGGCCTGGTTGTTTCATTCATCTCTGCTTTGCATTTCTTTAATGCTATTAATTCTGCTTCAAGTGTTTGACTCACGTTAATTACCTCCTTGTTTTGTGTAAAGTTCCGGGTAGAACTCTTCGGTTATTTCCCTTACTTCTTCCTGAGTAATGGGTTTTTTCAGGTTTTCTACGGCTGCTGCTTCGAGAGCTGGTAGGTTTTGTCTCAATGCGCTTCTGAGCAATAGCTCGTCCTTGGCTTTTGTTCTCAGTTCGTTCAGGCTTCCCTGGTATTCGACGTTCACCATGTAGATCGTAGTGTTCATGCCCGTTTTCAATGTTACTTTTTTGGGGTATAATTTCAGCAGCAAAGGGATTCCGGCCAGTGTACCGCCGTTCATGGTGGACAGGAACATCAGAGAGGACATTATGTTCCGTATTGAGTTCCATCCGGTCGTCCGGAACTTGTAGACTCCTCCTATTCTCGGAGCATCCATTATCATCACTGACAATACACCGGATGGTTTGCACAGCTTATCGGCGAATTGTGGGCAGGTTTCTGGGTTACATGGGATGATTCCTTCCAGGTCTCTTGTGGCAGTCTTCCCGTTGCCTCTACATTTACAGACCGATGCATTGAACCATGCATAGCTGCTCTGGAAATTTAAAGCAATGTCGTCGTAGGGTAGGACTATTGGAATCTCGGTGGGTTCCGGGCCGAGTCTGTCCATCACTGCCTGGTCCAGCACAAAGTTGCCGTTGCCGTTTTCTCTTTCGTTCGTTACTACTCTGAAATAACTGAGCTTTACCGGTTTTTTGAAGGTTTTTCTACCAGATGATTCTATAGTTTCTCCCTTTTGCCCGATCTTGATCTTACCCACTTCCGGCAGTCGCGGCTCCATGTTTTGTATAGTGTACATATACTGGACACCGTCTTCCGGAGGAAGAGTATTATCTTTTTTTTTAGATTCTTTTTCGGGTTCTTCTACAATCGGATCGATGGTTTCAATCGGTTCTTCTGAGAATTCTGCTTCATACTCTTCTGGTTCGCTGTGATCATCTCCGGCGTTGTCGTATGCATCGGTTTCTTCCTCTGTTAGAGAATCCCTCATTGGTGCAGCTCTCTCTTTTCCCGGCTGTGTGTCCAGTTTGTTTGCAAGGTCTATAATTACAGGATCGGATGGGTCTGGATCTCTTTCAGATCCTCCTTTTATCTTGAAAATCACTGCTTCATAGCCTTTTAAATCTACTCCGTATTGGATTTCTCCAATATTTTTTAGGAATAGATTTTTATTGAGTGAGTGCTGTTCAAACCCTTCTGCTGTAAGTGTTTTTACACAGCTTGATTTCTTCTTTGTATCCATTACATTACTCCTTTTATTCTCCCATACATTTTGCACATTTGAACGTGGGTCCGTTCAAGATCATCTGTCGCTTGTCCATGACTTTACCACATTTACCGCAGATCGCATTTGCTACTACCACAGCTCTCACCGCATCCGCATCGGTGGAGTAGTAGTGTGCATCCCAGCCGGTTGCGATGAGTTCTGATATCTTTAGTGGTGATCCCTCTTCTTTGAGCACCTTTTCGATTCCGTACACTATTGCAGGCAGATTTGCCGGGAAACCTCCATAAATATCCCATGACCTGTATAGGATATACAGGATCAGATCATTGTCATTGACCTGTTCGAGTTTGTATGCTATCCAGCACGGTTGATCCTCAAATTTCCGGATATGTACATCGTTTTCCCATAGTACTCCCACATGCCTTCTTGACCCTTCTCTTAGATACCTAATGTTTTCCCTGAGAGTGTTGAAGTACTCAGGTCCGTACATCATTAGTTGCTTTGCGTAGCAGTAGTCGAACTTTCTTTTGTCGTCTGCTGGTAGACTAATGTACCATTCTGCGTATTCCTGGGTAAGTTCGCTTTTGTACCGTTCAAGTGCCTGCGGTCCGAACGGCATTGCATCTACATGCTGTTCATCATGTACATTTTTTATATGTACCGTGGCATGTGCTCTCTTGGTAGATGTGTTGTAATCCGGCTGGTGGTGTGTTCCTGACCAGTACAGGTAGTGCAATAGCTGGAACCATGCGTTACTTATCGATTTTGCAACAATGTTAACTGTTTCTGTCATCTTATCCACCATTCTTTTTCGAGGTCCAGGGGGTATTTTTCCCATTTTATTTCATGGAGTTTCAGTTGAATTGTCTTGCTCTTTTCTTCCACACACATTGTTTTCGTTCTCCACATTTGGTAGTGAATAAGGCGATGCACTCCACAGTGGGCACTTATAGTTGTAACACCGTTCCCTTGTAAGTGATTCGCATCGCCCACACATACTGGTAATCATAGATCTTTTTGAGGAGATTTCTTTTTTCAAGTGTTTAATCTCCGATCTGTGGTCCTGTATATGAGTTGTAAGTTCACGGACTTTATCAACCAGTTCATGTTTTTCACATTTCAGGTATGTAGATGTAAGAAATATTATTTCTTCACCTGATAAAATCCGAGTGCTGGTCGCTCTGTATAAAAGTTTGTTAGGAGTTTTAGTGATCTGGTAGCCACCTATGACCAGTTGGTGTTTTTCGATCTCTGAATTAATCCACCGTGTTGCCAATCTTCTGTACTCAGTGGATTTTTTCATTGACGAATCAAAAATATAGGACATCTTAAAAACAAAAGTGTCCTGTTTGCGCTTCGTTAAATATTTTTCTATGTGTGGGATGAATTCTAGTTTCATGCTGCCCACCCATAAATATGGTATACTATCTGTTCCTCAGTGTCCATTCTACATCACGCTCACGAAGAAAATACACACACAATTTTTAACGAAGACGCTTATAAATGTGATCTGGCTTTGCCAGGCACATTTATATTGCGTCGAGTGGTTAAGGTTATGATCATTTAAATAAATTGTGTGTGTTTACATTAAGGGACAACCCCCCGCGGATGCGATGGTGTTGTCTCATTAGTGGAAGATTTTTATTAAAAAAGAGCTGCAGCCATTTGCTGGCTGCATGTTTCATTTAAAGATGTATGCCAGTATTGCTGCTATTAGCAACGCACATGCACCTATTGCACCATTTTTGATGTTGTCGTTCAGTGATCTTACATCTTTTTGTAGTTCACCGACTGCTTTCATCAGACCGTCAACTTTGTACATGAACAGACCGGCATTGTCGCATATTTCACAGGATTCTTCATCTCCTGACATTTTTCAGGACCTCTGCTATTGTGCCGAAAATGCGGATCGCTTCTGTAGGAGTCACCTCTTCTCCACCGATTGAGTCTGGGGACATTGCTTCTTCTATTTGTGCTACTGCTTCTTCGAGTTTTTTGTAGTTCATCCGTGCTACTAATCCCAAAAGAGTACCCATTGCTCCAATTACAATGCCGAAAAGAGTCATGGCACCCTGTATATCAACTGCCATCTTATCTACCGCCTAAAAAAGTATTGAATCCAGATTAAGTAATCTGGATCTTTACGAATGCTTCGTTGTTGTGTACTTCCGGTGCAGACCAGCTGATGATCTCGAAGTGGTAGTTCTCACCAGGGTACAGGCCGTATGGTACGATCCTTGGGTTTTCACTGACTACATATTCTGCAGCCATGAAATCCTTTGGCACAATGTACACATAGTCATCGGAGGTCAGTGCTTTGGTCTTCCATATCCAGCTCTTGTCACGGTCGTTCTTGACACCGAACAGCTCTGCTACCTCTTTGTAGAACTGGACTCTTTCAGAGTTCATGTTGTTGAGCTTGTTGAGGGCCTTCTTTGTACCTACCATGTATGCTGGCTCAAACTCATCGTCCATGAGTGCAATGGCATCGTTTACATCAGCGTAAATGTCAATGGTTGTATCGAGGCCATCCCAGGAGCCGTGGTTCGTTGAAGAGGTGATGGATCCATTTTTGTTTGCATCTGCAGCGTCTATGATACCTTTTACGTTTAGCTTGCTGGATCCATACAGGGCGAAAGTGTCTTCTAGCCTGTGGATATCCCTCATGCAGATGTCGATCAGTCTGGATTTGAGCTTGGGGTCCAGCTTCATGTCTTTTGCGTTGATGTCGAAGCTCGTGGCAAGCTGGTACATGTTGTGAGTGGTGTTGTTGGACTTGACCGAGTTCTTTTCGGGTGCGGATCCTTTGGCGACTATCTGTGCTCCGGGACCAGTTCTGTCGTAGTTGGTAACAATATCGATGTCGTTGCTGTTTCCGAGATTCCTCTGTTCAAGGACGTTTCTGGAAGTCATGTTGTCTTTGTATTTTTCGACATAGTTTTCCATCACATGGCTCCATACGGAGATATGTTCTGGGAAAAGTACGTCAGCGTCTCCCTGTATCATTAAATGAACACTCCTTTGACCTGAGTGAGTTTGTATACTGTTGCGGTTGCAGCGGTTGTGAATGCTGCTGTCAGTGGGTTCTGCACCGTGATTGTCGTTGATGTCACAGATTCTACGATGTTGATCTCTGCACTGTCGGTGTCGCCTATTGCGATGTAATCTCCGGCCACGAGACCGAGTGCTGTCATCTTGCCAGCGTCGAGTGTCAGTGTAGTGTCACCAATCGCAGCATTTGCCACTAATACCTGGTCATATCCAGCGTTTCCGACATCGCCGTATGTTGCACCGCCGACTACCCTTCCTATAGAGGCTACTGTTCTCGCGTTAGGTGTAGAGGGCTCTGGTATGATTATACCCAGGTTTTCAGTACCTGCTCCGAGTGTACCTACTTTGAAGTAATTTCCACTCTGTATTGTCAGTCCACCCAGGAGCCAGAACATTGCAATTCCGTCTATCTGGATATCCATTAGATCATACTGTTCGTAGAATCCTGGTGTTGCTCCTGGCTGCTGCCTGTCGCATGCAACGCCGAGTATTCCTGTTGCAGAACCGGCTGCACCTTTTGCAGTCTCTGCTGCCGTTCTTACGACAACTGCGCCGTAAGCGGTTCTTGCACCGGCAACAAAGTCGCCGACTGTTTTACCATCCTGTCTTACTGGTATCATATATTTTCACACACGCTTGGTTTGTTCACTTGAACGCTCTTGCATAAGCATTATCCACTCTTTCCTTTGCGGATACGCTGGTGCTGTCCATGTTCAGTGTTGGTCCTTTTGTCCTTTTCACGAGGTTTCTCACTGCTTTGACTTGGTCCAGGCTCAGTCCCATTAATATATCTGGTATTTCGGAGTCTGTTACGATGTTGATTTCACCAAGTATGCGGGCTTTCTCGTGATTGTCAGTTGCACTGTCTGTCTGCTTGATCGGTTTCTTGGTTGCAGTGGTCTTTACCGCTGAATCCTTTCTTACCACGATCACTTTCTGCTTTACGTTGTCTGTGATTCCGCAACCGTGTTTTAGTGAACAGCGTCCGCGTGAGACAATTGCTACGTGATCAAGCCAGATTCTTTCCTGTATCTGCTGATACGGGGAATCGTTGTACATTCCTGCTTTGTTGATCGTTGTTGCATAGAATCCAATGGAAACTTCGTTCTTTCCATCATTGATTTTCTGCAGCAGGTGTGGACATTTTATTACTACGTCTGCGCTCACTTCACCGTCATTGTACAGCAGGTTTTCGATGTATCCACGAGTATCGTCCCTGTCCATCACTACCCCATCTTTGGGATGTTCGTCGGTTACTGGACGTAGTTCGCCGTACTCAATCATTGCCTGCAGTGCATTTGGAGCTTTGAGAACCTGTTTATAGGATCCATCTGCGTCCTGGTATGTTTGTACCATTGCACGTGCTATGACAACCCCTGGGAATTTTGTATATCCACCGGGAGTTCTCTCAGATGTTGCTGTATCCAGTTTTACGGAGATAGAATCGCTGAAAAATCCACGCCTGAATCCTTTAGAATCGCCAGTCATACCGAATTCGTCTTCTGGCATTCCTTCGGTTCCGGTTTCACCTACGTCTTCTGGTGTCTGTTCTGCAACGTCATCAGCTGGCTGGATAATCAGGGTATAGTTTCCTGTTATTTTCAGTGGTTCCGTTACGACAAACTCTTTGGGTTCACCGGGTTCTGTTGGGGATAGATCAGGTGCTGTCTCTTCCAGGTCTGGATTAGTTGCTAAAGGATCTTCTACTGGAATTTTTACACCTCAATTGGCGATTGAGCGTGCGGGGTTTATTAAAAAATCGGTGTTCTGGGTGATTGGTATATAAAAAAATAGAAATATGGATTTACATGTATTTTGGATTCATGTATTTTCTTGCTGTTGGGTGGGATATTCCATATTTCTTTCTTATTTGGCCTATTGTGCAATGGCGGGAGTCTTCCCATATATCCATTTGGATCTTTTCTGGTAGTTTTGGGCCCATTTACTCACCCACTTTCTCGTTATATTCCTGCAGCCATTTCTTTATGCACTTTGCGTGTGGTCTTGCCTTCTCATCTTCGTCGTATCCGCAGTATACTTTGTCGAGTTCTGGCAGTTCGTCCCCATCTTCTGCTTCATGGTCACTGTTATACCACTCTAGGAGTGCGTTTGAAAGGCAAATAGCCATTGTCAGTGACCCCTGTGTGGTTAACCCCAAGGTATCCTTATCTTTCCCTTCAATTTCCTCGCTAAACGGATTCTCCGAGCCGTCTAGGGGCATTGAACATACAACAGATCCGTTCAGAAGTTCGTCCCTGGACAATACTGTGCCATCGTATGCTGCGCTTTTTCCGGTTGGAACCCACAATAACATGACTATTCCCTGTTCATCCTGCACTTTGTCGAGGTCTATCTGGTCTTCTATGAGATCAATGTCATCAAAAACGTCTTTGTTGTCATCGTCTTTGTCGGGATCTATGGGTGCATGCTTTGTTGCACTGAAAGAAAGCTCTGTATCACAGTATTTTTTGTAGAATTTCCGCAATTCTTTGAACTGGTCCCCCAGTTTTTCAGTGTCTGGGGTTTCCTGCATTACTATAATCTGGACTGGCAACGTATCCGCAGGGGTTTCTTCTGGTATGGATGTGCTCGAAGTGCTGGTGAGAGCTGGTTGCTCTGTCGTTGGGGTGTAGCCTGTGCCTGAATATGAGGATATGGGGTAGCTTTGTTCTGGATAGGTTACCCAGTTTATACCCCCAGCTGGGATGTTATAGGACTCTTCTTCTTTCTCTTCTTCTTCTGTCTCACCAGTGTCTGATTTTGTAAGTGTGATTTCGATCGGCAGTCTTTCGCCAGCCACTACTTCCACAGTATCCTCGTGTTCATTGTATCCGTTTTTACGGATCGAGATTAGATGAGTCCCAGCTGATACTTTGTAGCCTACTTTTTTGGTCATTCCGATGTAGATATTGTCCACATATATGTATGCTCCAGAGGGATTGGATATAAAATCGAGTAATCCTGTTTCAGTTGTTGTTCCAGGGGTTTCTTCGCTTCCTGTGCCTGTGACCATCTGTGCATCCACAATGGCTTTTTTACCAGCTTCAACCACTAGCTGTTCTGTGTAGTCGGTACATCCTGCTTTTTTTATCCACACATAATAAATACCGGGTGCAAGTTGGTGGTTTAGCTTTTTGGTGAGCCCTATATAGTTCTCACCCAGGTAGATCTTAGCACCAGTTGGTGTTGAAATGAAATCTACTGTTCCCACGGTGCTTGGATCGGTTTCAGATTCTTGGTCACTTTCTGTGAGGATTGCTTTTGCTATCGCTGATTCGTTTTTTTCTACTGTTACAGTAACCTCTTCGTTCTCGTAACCATCCTTTTTGAATACGTAAGTGTGGTCTCCGGTGCTGGTTTGTACGTTGTCTTTTGTTGACTGTACTATAAATTTGTATTTTCCACCTTCCCACACTTCTGCTGTTGTACCAAGGTAATCTCCTGTTGAGCTTTTTCTGAGTGCTTGGAATGTAACAAATCCAGTCTCTTCCGATTCATTTTCACCGCCAGATGATGAAGAGCCAACTGCAATGTTTGCAGTGATCATACAATTTGCAGTAATCTCTACTTCTTTTGTACCGGACCCATACTGGCTGCTCACTGCGCGGATAGTATGCGGTCCAACTGGTAGTGTGTATGGATATGTGGTAGATGTCATTCCCATGTAGGTTCCGTCAACGTAGACAAGTGCTGAGGAAGAAACAGCACCACCGGTTGCGGTGGGCCTTGTGGCTGTAATGATGCACTGACCCGTTTCAACTGATCCTGTTGCCGAAGCCCAAAATCCGAGCTTTCCTGCTTTTGCAGATGATTCAAGTTGAATGTATTGATCATGGTTTACCGGGTCGCGGTAGTCAGTCCATTCAGATCTGTGGAAATATGCGCATAGTCCAGCTTTTAGCATTTCCTCATTTGCTACTGTTCCATCTGCTGTTTCAATTACGGCTACAAGGCGGTTATAAGAATCGTATGGTCTGCTTGGGTTTACTTTAAGTGTGACCATTTTTCCGCCCACCAGTAAGCCGAGTTTCATCGTTGCTTCACTGTAGTATTTCTTTTCTACATACATGAAACTGCTATAGTTATCTGTTGTGTATTCCACCACAGAGTTGCCTGCTTGTGTTGTTCCATCTGGTTTTTCTGGTGCATTGCATCCAGCCAACCTGATATTTATTTTTGATTCAGCACCGCTTTCCAGGTATTCGTTTGGGATAACTACTGTGAGTGTGTCTCCATCTACTGTTGCATCTACCCTTACACCTGGGATGATTCCTGTTTCTGGTATGTTTATGGCAGAGGGAATACACGAGCCTAGCGTTTTGAGTTCCAGTGTATGAAGTTCTATAGCTCCTGTAACTATTGAGCCGTATCCTGCAGCTTCGATCGAATCTCGTGATGTGCTGTTCAGTGTCACCAGTGCAGCCAGTATAGCTTTGTATTTTGGGAGCAGTGTTGACAGTTCATCTATGTACCCGTCTGTGCATAGCTGTTTTCCTAAATATGCGTATGAGTCGAGCTGGCTTGTATACTGGCTTATTAGGTATGATACGTCTTCAACTGATACTGTGCCGGACTGCTTTTTCTTTAGTTCAGCAATCCGGTATTCATGTACGGCTATTGCAGCTTGTACTATCTCATTATATCCTGCGTCTGCAATGCGTGTTTTGTTTGCATTTACTTTTGCTTTGAATGCTGCAAGCATTTCCTCGTATCTGGCGATGATTGTCGCCAGATCTTCACCTGCATCGAGTATTAGTCTGTCTATCTCTCTGAGATCGTCTAATATGCTTGATCTTATTTTTGTCAAGGTTACACACACCTGTTTCACACACTGTAGTCTGTTGTGTTCGCTGCATCAAGGCCCTGATAGTACAGGTCGTCCATTTCTGATAGATACTGATCTATTTCATCTATCACGTCGCCGCTTGTACCTGTATCGGTCGGTTCCTCCGTTGGGTCTTCTGTCGGTGTCGTTGATCCGCCGGATGAGGAAGATGATGCGCAATTGGTTAGTTTCTGCAGGTCACCTGTGTGATATGTGATATCGTTTGATACCCAATCAGATATACCTGCTGCGTCCAACTCTGCTTTGTGGTTACTGTATAGCTTCTTTAAGCTATTAAGGTTTGCAGTGTATGTTTTAAGTGTCTGCTGCAGTGCGCTCTTTTTGCCGCTTTTGCACAGTTCCCATCCCTGACTGCTTGATGATTCGATTTTGTCCATCAACGACATTGCAGAATCGTAGGTTTCGTTGGTGTAATATCCGCCGCTTGTGCCGGAGTCATCCTTAGATCCGCTACTGCTCGATCCACTGGAGGAACCACCGCTACCGCTGGGGGTGCTGGTGTTCAGTGAGTTGATCTTTGAGGTATGCTCTTTAATGGCTTGGTTTATCTCATAAGTATATCCAATTGCTTCTACCTCAGATGCCTGGGACGATAGAATCTCTTTCAGGTGTTCAAGTATCTCTTCGTATGAGGTCATTGATTCGTTGAAATTCGTAGTGTCGCCTGCTTTCTTGAATGTCACGCAGTCCCAGTAATATCCATTTAGTCTTCCTATATCAGAGTCTATGATATCTGCTAGGCTGTTATTTGATTCATAGGAGTCACCTGGGAGGTAGGTGCCTTCTGAGTATAGTTTGTACGATGCATTGTGAATTCCAAGCTGTTGATCTACATAATCTGTGTATCCAATTGCTGCTACGTCATCAGCATTGTCGGTTGCGATGGACTGTAGTTCGGAGATCATTGATTCATAGGTTACAAGTAGTTCGTTCAGAGTGTCAACCATTCCCTTGTCTCTGAGTTCCCAGCACTTGTAACTGATAGTTTCCATGTTCTTAACTAGGTCGTCTACACGTGATCGAATGTCACCTGACGTATATCCTCCACTGCCAGTGCCTGTGCAGGCTGACAGTAATCCGATCTGGCCTCTTGCTCTTTCAATTGATTTTTCGACAAGTCCTGTGTATCCAAGAGCTTCGATATCAGCAGCCATTTCGTCTGCTATTGCCTGTAGTTCATCTACCAGGTCCTTGAAATCTTCAAGTGCGGCTTCCAGGCCACTGTCGCCAGCTTTGCAGAGGTCGTCACAGTACCAGTACTGGTCGTTCAGTTCGTCTCTGTAATCATTCAATTTCCATTTCAGGTCCTCGGCGTTGATTGTTGTACCTTCTCCGTTGAGACATGCTTCGAGTTCTGCCAGGTATCCATTTGCAACTTTCATTTTTCCTTCAAGCCATCCGTCTCCAGTTGCAAGTTCTTTGGTGTGTTTTGCGTTGAAGGCTATCAGGCTGTTGAGCATACCTTTGTAATCTTCTATTGCTTTCTTTAGTCCTTCTGTATCTCCGCTGGTACAGAATGAATTTGCTTGGAAGTAGAAGTCCTTCATATCTGAAACTCGGTCTGAGACTTCGTATTTCAGGTCTTCCAGGGATGAAGGAGTTGTACCCGATGATCCTCCCATGCTTTTGCAGTCTTCTTTCTTTAGGAATGCATCGTAGTCTTCTTTTGCACCTTTTATGGCGTATTGTGCTGTGGAATATATGCCAGCGTCTGCTCTGTCTGGTGTTGCTGCTCCTGAACTCCATGCAAGTGCCCACTTGTGGTCTTCCGTGTATTTCTCCAGGTCTTCGATCTTTAACCTGAGTGCTTCCAGATCTGCCTCGTAGGAGGGTGTCATTGTCCAGGTACACTGGTTGTCAAGGGCTCGCACATCTTCGCGTATTGCGTATATTTTGTCCTTGACAGTATATTTCTGGTCGCCTGGTGCTATACCTGCTGTTTTTAGTAATAGGTACGTGATTTCATAAGCAGCCCATAACATCCATGCCTTTCCACCTGCTGTTTTTGGTGTCAATCGTTTTAAGTATCTGGTGATCAGATTGTTTGTTAGCACGTTCATCCATGCTTTTGGACTGGTCGCTCCGAGCTGGTTCACTGTAAGATATAGTTCTCTGTAGTACTTTGTTCCTAGTATTTCGTCGAACTTTTTCATTGCACCAAATCCATCGAACATTGCATCCCACATTGTGTCTAGCTGCTTGTAATCTCCACCTTCCTGTAATAGCCGCTTTGCTGCTTTTCCGGTTGCGGCTACAAATGGCTGGTAGTATTCTCCTAACTGTGTTTGGTGGGCAGTTATTCCTTTGATTGTCCTTATGTAAGTGGACAAAAACTTCCCGTCGTTGCCGTACCTCATCAAGTTGTCCATTACTCTGCTTACAGAGATCTCGTCCACTACTTTAATCATGTCTCCTGGGTCAGATATTGTTCTTTCAATAATTTCGTCGATTGTTCCTCTGCTTATTTTCAGGCTGTATCCCATTTCCAGCTTATTGAAGAAATCAACTGCGTTCTTCACGAAATCTGATACAGCTTCTGGTGGTTTGGGAACGGTTGGTACGTCTGGAACAGTTGGTATATCTGGGACTTTTGGAGTTGTGGGCACGTCTACATCGTCGAGTTTCTTGAATATATCTTTCAGGATTGGAGATTTCACTGAACCTGCATCTTTGATGGTAATTCCTTTCGACTTTAGGAACGATATCATTTCGTCCATGTTGTCAACTATGTCATCTGCTATTCCTTGTACAGCTTTGGCCGTTTTCTGCGATGTTGCCAGCTCTGCCATTTCATCTGCGAATCGGCTTAGTACATAGCTGTGCCTGAATTCCATGAATGTTGTTAGCTTTGTTCCGCCGGATGTGACCATTTTTGATGCTTCATCGAGTGCATCTATTATGTTGTTGAGTACTGCAAGAGATCCCTGTTGTTCTACCTTGCTGAATTTGTTTAGTTCACCGAATAGGTTATCAAGCACTGATTTGATCGGGGTCACAATTGGTCCACTCGGAGTTGTCGGTGACACTATGTTGTCTGCTGCTGATAGTATTTTCTTTGTAGTTGTTGATGCTTTCTGTAGCGTTGATTCGTCTACAAAGATTCCGCCTTTCCGCAGTGCTTCTGCAGCACTGTGTAGTGAGGCTAATATCTCGTCCATTCCCTCTTTTACCATCGAACCCGCGTTGGATGCACTGGCTGGTATGTCATCGAGTACTCCTGCTACTCTTGCACTTATTGCTTCCGGGGTGAATCCACTGTACTTACTTACCAACTGGCCTTTGTTTGTGGGGAGTTCTACCATTTCGTCCAGGGCTGACTTACTAATGTCTGCTATTGAAGTGGCTGCTGTCTTTGCGGCTGAATACTTGAACCTGGATGCTTTAGTGAATGCTTCGAACGTGTTACCAAGTGCTGAATATGATACCGTTGAGTCTGCTGATCTTATCACATTTAGGCCGTCTTCCAGTATCTCTGTTGCTGTTGTTATTGTACTGGTGTCGGCTACGTTGGTGATTTCTTTTGCCATTGATTGGGTTGCATCCAACACATTCTGGATCTTTGATGTTGCTGTCCTCAGTAATTCTGGTTTGGATATGATGTGAGCACATGCTTTGTCCAATCCGGATTTGACCACTTCGGCTGGCTTGTAGCCAGTGTATGCGACATTGTTGAACATTCTTATGATGTCCTCTGCTACTCCCTGCGCAACGGTTGGTTCCAGTCTATATAGTGCATCGTATTGTGTTTCCGATAGCCTTTTAAGATATACTGGGAGGTACACTGCGTATTTTTGTATGGTCGCATCGTTGAGTGCAGCTCGGTGGAATTTCCCTAAACTGCTTACGAAGTTTGAGACTGTCCCATAGTTGTGGAATAATCTATCCGAAATAAGTTGATTGTCTTTGAATACTACATCTGCTGCTACGTTCAAAAATGTGGAAGTTGTATCTCCAGTTGGGCCTAACAGTTTTAACTTTTTTATTACAACATCTACTTGTGCTTTCCCCAAATTCCTCATCAGAGTGATCATATCGTCTGGATTTGTGTTAGCGTAATCCATTAGTCTTGCCATGTCATCTACCGAGGGTACTGCTGTCCCTGCTATGAATTCTCCGAATTGTTCAGCTATTTCTTTTCCATACTCGGTCGTTGGCACCGTTCTTCTCATAAGTTCGAGTACTCTTGCTGCTTGCTGATCTGGGAATACTTTTAGTAACTGTGTTTTCATTGCGTTCAGTACGTCCATGCTAACTTCTGTTGCCGGGACTTTTGCCAACAAATCAGAAATTTCGTCCAGCTCTGCAAGTGTTGCTGATTTTTTTCTTATTTTGGATATCATTGACATGAACTCATCTATTTGTGAGTCTGTCATAGCACCCACTCTATTGAAGAACAGAGCATCGTTGAGTACGTCAGCAAGTCGTGGATTCTTGGTTACTGCTTCTGCTATTGCTGATCCTTTTGAACTTGCTTTTAGTCCCAGTTTACCGAATATTGATGTAACCTTGCCAACTGGCAAGAAGAACAATGCTGCACATGTGTAGTCGAGTTTTCCAGCTGTTGCCGGTTTTCCGTCCACATCTTTGCCCGTTAATATCTTTGTAATACTTCTCAGGGGTATTACCAGGTCGAGCATGAAAATTATCGGGTTGTTTGTACAGTTTGTAAGTGGGATTCCTAGTTTTGTACATACTGATTCGGATTCCCACATTGCTGTTACTGACCCGTTTGTTTTTGTGCCGTTGACTGTTACACCACTTGCGGATACGTTGAACTGTACTGTGATGGGACTTTCGTACTCACTTCCAGGAGAGTTTTGAGCAGTGAAATAGAATTTTGCTGTGTGGTTTCCGTCTTTTATTCTTACTGACAATGGTGTTACTGTACGTGGTCCGAATATATCTTTTGCTGGAGTTCCATCAATGTCTACGTTGGCACCCACTGGAGAAGAGTCAAATAATACTGCCTTGCCAACTGTCTGTATTGTAACCACTCTTACATTTGATGTGGTTTTCCGGTATTCCTGTGTTCCATCGAACCGTGCATACACTTCTATCGTGGATTTGGATGAGTTCATCCATGTCTCGTGTGCTGCTTTCCATTGGTATGTGAAATTGCCACGTGAATCTGTTGTTAGTGTTGCCAAAGTGTCGTTGGTTAGGTTTAGTACATCGTCTTTGTCCAGGAGTGATACCTTTGCATTTGCTATGCCTTTGTTCTGTACAGGGTCCAATAAGTATCCGGACATGGTTACAGTGCCGTCTACCTCAACTGTTGATGGTGATACAGTCAGTGAGAGTGTTGGAGTCACTGCTTCTTTTGATGATACCGTCAACAATATTTCATTTGATGTGGCCGCTTTGAAATCCACAGATCCTGCATATTTCGCTACTATGTTCAGCGGGTCTGAGCTGACGAGTGGCAACATCATTTTTGCATTCCATTGAACTGAGAATGCACCCAATGAATTCGTTGTTGCTGTGAGTTGTGCTGATCCGTTCTTTAGTGTAGTTTCGGCTACTGGATATGTTTGATCGTAGAACCGTATTGTTGCATTGGGCACAGCTTGTCCGTTGGCTGCGCGGAGAGTACCACTCAGCACTACTGGAGTGTCAACCAACGCAGCCGAGGTGGATGCCTTTAACTGCAAGACTGTTGTTGCGGCTATTTTTGGATTCACTGCAATGTCCAGAATATTTGAATTGTCAGCCTTGTACAGTGAATTTCCTGCGAACTTGGCATATATCTTGTGGGATGCAGTGCCCGTAAGATTCATGTCTGCTGCTACCCATGATGCAGTGAACAGCCCAGTTGAGTTTGTTGTTGCTTTTAAAGCTACGTTTTCGTTCATCAGCGGCTTGTCTAGCAACACGCTGGAATTTTGTTTGTAGAACTCTATAGTTACATTGGGCACTGGTTTTCCAGTTGAATCCCTTAATGTGCCTGTTAGGGGAAGCCTGGTGCCGACTGTTGTGCTTGCTCCGGGGGAGTTTAGTGTCAATACCGTGTCTTTTATAGTTGCGATCAACTTTGCGGATACGGTGGTTTTTGCACCATTAGTGGCAATTGTGGCTACCGGAATACTGTAATTCTGGTATCCCTGTAACCTGAATTCGATTGAATGCTTGCCTACTGATATTCCAGTATATGTTCTGGGTGTTACACCGGATTGCTGTTTTCCGTCTATGAGTACTGTTGCACCCGATGGGGTTGTTACGCATTCAAACGATCCTGTTCCTGGGGATATCGACACATATACTGGTGGTTTGGATTCTGATGTGCCGTAGATCGGGGTTTTTTGTACTACTGCTTTGAATCCATACGAATCTGTGTCCGGCTGTCCGTCCAGATCCTGCGCCATCCACGTTGCTGTGAACTGGCCGAGGTTGTTTGTAGTGGCTGTTATTTCTACATTGTTGTCTTTTAGTGGTGAGTCCGGCCATCCTGTTCTTACCCAGTAGAACTTTAATTTTGCACCTGGAATTGGGGTGTTCTTTGTAGCGTGTCTCACTACGCCTGCAAACTTAATGGTTGTACCAGCTCTTGCCGATGTAGGGGATACTGTTAATGTTATCTTTGTTGGCTGATTGGCTTGTGGGGTGATGGTTACCTTACAGTTGTCAGATCTACATGATTTATATCCGCCTGACACTCCTGCGTATGTTGCGTAGAAATAATGAGTTGTTGTCGCAAACAGGTTGGAATTGTCAGCGTTCCAGATCACTGTGTAATTACCAAACTTATCAGTGGTTGCCTGTATTACAGTTCCGCTATTTTTTAGTTGTGTGTTAATGGTTGTGTCTTTGTAGAATAGGATCCGTGCACCGGCGATAGGTTTGTTGTCCGTTGTCAGTAGTCTCCCAGTGAACTTCATCTGGGTGCCTTCAGCCACAGATGATACTGATGGTGCAATTGTCAGTTTGGTTGTTAATATGGCTTGTATGAGTGTTGTTGAGGCAGTTACTGATCCACCTCCGGGTACAGTAACACTCACTGATTTTGATTGGTAGCCAGCTCTCCTGAATTCTACTGTGTGTTTACCATACCTCACACCTGTTATAGTAGCTGGGGTTTTTGCTTTTTGTAGAATTCCGTCCAGATATATGTCTGCACCTGTGGGAGAACTTGTACATACTATTTGGCCGGTTGTCTTGAATGTGAAAGCAACATTTGTTTGTTTACCACTTGCGACATTGACTACTTGTTCCTGGGCAGCCATACCGGACAGTTCTATTCTTACTCTTCGCGATCCTGTTTTTATATTGTTGAATACCCTTGGGGTAGTTCCTGTCTGCCTTACTCCGTCTATGCTTACGTATGCACCACCTGGAGAGGACACTACATAGATGGATCCTGGTTGGTTTGCAAAGTTGTAACTGACGGGGACTGGGTTATCATTGTTGTTATATTCGTTTACAGTTACTTTGGTGTTATAGACTGCACCGTTGTACTCTAGTTTTATGTCATGTGTTCCCACTTTTATATGACTCTGTGTACATGGTGTTTTTCCGGGTCTTAGGTGACCGTCTATGTACACTTTTGCACCAGTTGGGCTTGTTACGAATCTAATTGCACCGTACTGGGTTACGGTTCGCCCGTCGTCCACTTCTACTTTTATGTACCTCCACGTTCCATTCATCTGCACTTCTCGCAGTGTTATTCCATAGGTTGGTTTGGACGTGAGACCCAGTGAGCTGAGAATTCCATTTGCATGCGATACAGTGTATTTCTGATTAAGCGTGAGTACTGCGGGTTCTGACTTTCCGTCAGAGAAGGTCAGCGTAACCGTGGCGCGGTTTGTGCCCACACCGGCCAGGT
Organism: uncultured Methanomethylovorans sp.; assembly: GCA_937968035.1. GTDB lineage: Archaea > Halobacteriota > Methanosarcinia > Methanosarcinales > Methanosarcinaceae > Methanomethylovorans. The sequence continues at coordinate 22,677 of CALBTS010000588.1, read as the reverse complement.
ATCGTATTTTCAGATCCCCGATTTCTTTTGTCTGGAGAAGGTTTATAGTGGTGGATCTTATAGTCATTGTACCACCTCTTCTTTAGTAATTTCCCATGTATCAGTATAGTTGTTCAGTCTTGATGCGATGAAATTTCCACTCATAAATTCACCAGTTAGTACCATTTTCATTGAATAGTCCATGTCACCGTCTGTGTAGATCCTACAAATTCCCTGGTCTACTGTGACTATTCTGCTTTTTTGGCGGTTGCCGTCATTCAATTTGTGTCTCGGAGAGAGTTCACCAACTGTATCCCAGAGTAGTTTTTGTGCTGTCAGCTTCTTTGCAGTGCAGGGGTATTGATTTGATGGGTTAAGCGTTGTCTCGAAATCCACTATCTTTGTTGGTAGCTGCACTAATAGGTGATACTTGCTGCGTGTTTTTTGATCTCCGTCAAGTGTTATTACATAGGATTGCTCTTTGAGCTTGAATTCCATCTCCATGTATTCGTCTTCTTTACGTGCGTGACATGCACAATCTGCTGTTATCACTTCACCCATTGGCAGTTCTAGTTCTTCGATGTGTACTCCCAGTTCTGGTACGGCCCTATAACGCACTTCGTTGCATCCGTCCACCATCGAGTACATTTCTGCTTCTTCGATTGAGCTTACTTCTTTGAGTCTGGCAGTGTCTTTAGTGACTGCGCCTATCCAATTGAAGTGTGGTTGCTCAGTTGTGGGGTCGATGTACTTTAGGAGTTTATCAAATTCTACCCTTAGTGCATCAGTTCCGGCTGCAAATGTGTTGATATCTGTTTTTCCTACGAAATATTCTACGCCGTTCTCGTCTGTTACAGCACAATCGTGTACCCATTTTTCACTGTTCTTTCCTACTTCCGTTGAATGTATGACTTTTACCACCAGTGTCTTTTTTGGCCTGTATTCCATTGCCATCGGGGTTGATCCTGTGAGGCTGTACATGTGTTCTGGGTGGTAGATCATTGCACCCACCGAGTTTGGCACATGGCTTGCGTTGTTTATTGCAGCTATAGCATCGTGTTTTGAGTATACTTTCATCAGTTTTGAAGGGGATAAATTGCGATATTTGTCCAGGAACACTGCTCTTTTGTTCATTCTTTCTTCAAATGAATCTCCGTGGCAGTCTTTTCCATCCATCCAGAGTACATCTGTCACTATGAGGTTTGATTTTTGTTCCAGTGTCGAGTCGTTGAATTGGATTACACCCATTATTTCTGACTTTTTCAGTGCTCTTGACCCTGTTCCTATCTCCAGGATGGTATCTATTACGAACTCGTGTGGTACCAATCTGATTGATTCAGTTATTGTTGGCAGGCTATTGGCTATATCTACCATATCTTCTGTAAAAATGGCTACCTTTAGACCTTGTTTGTGGACCTGTAACCTCACTCCGCCGTGTGCTGGGCTTATAATTACTCCCTTTGGGATCTGTTCTGCCCATCTTGTATAGCTTGATAAAGCATCTGACAGTGCTTCTACGGTGCATATTGTGCCACCATTGATACTTGATATGGGTGTTAGTGGCCTGACAAAGCGGAAAGGTTGTACATTTCCCTGTTTTTCAGTTGTAATTGCGTCATTTATGGCCCTGGTGCGTGATTCTCGGTTGTCTATAGTGTGAATAAGTCCATTTTCGTCTTCTGCAAGTATTACAACACCTGGGTTTAGTTGAATGATAGCTGTTAATTCTACCTTGTCGTTGACAATTAGTGACCTGTTCGTTACTTTTTCGAAGGATCTGAGGGTAGCAGCTACATCTAATGAGATAGCTCTCAGCGTATCCGCGAGGTCGGTTACTGTACTGTGTATTTCTGTCTTTGCATTGTAACTTTTTGACTTTATTACATCCAGTTGGTCCATTATAGCAGCCATGTGTGCTTCTGAGGAGGTCAGTTCGTTGTAGAGAGCACCTGTAGTGGAATCGTAAACCTCTTGTCTGTGTCTTAGCTCGGCATTTCGGTCAGTTAGTTCCAGATTTGCATCTGCTAGGATCTTTTTGGTGACTGCTATCTTTTGTTTAGTATCTTCCAGCTCTCTATTTAGTTCCTCTACCAGCATAGCATCTGCAGTTGCCTGCTGTACAGCCTGGTCTCTTTTCCTTCTGATCTCTTGTCTGATCTCTTCGTCAGTTAGAACCATTTAATAAGCCCTCCAGTTCGTCTGCAGTTGCTCTCGTCATCGTTAGTTTTACGAGTTTATCCACTGAATCGATCAGTTCTGCTACGCTGTCTTTGATTTCTTTTACTTCTGTGTCGAATTTCGACTCCATCATAGCAAGTGACATGGACAATGTTGCAATTTTATCACGATCTGCCATTACCTGGTCCATTCTCTTGTCAAATTCTTTGAAATGCCCAGTTACCAGTTTGATGTCCTTGTCCATCCATGCACACTGGCTATACATTGCAGCTGCTCTACCACTGCTTCCACCCATTTTTGTGGTGTATTCAGTGATGGTGTTGGTTTCATAGGTGTTGTTAGTGGTAGAAGTTATTTGTTCAGTTGGCACTGTAGGGGACAATGTGCCGTCTGACTGCAGTGCACCTGGAGAGGTTGCTTTAATTATTAGTTCACCGCAGTTGGTTTCATCTGCTGTGAGTACAACATAGTACCACCCATCTCCTATTTCTACCGGGGAATTGGTTGTAGTAGTGAAACTGCCACCATCCTTGGATATTTGTACTGTCACTGTGAGCAGCGGTTTTGGCTCATACGTGACTGCATCTATCATCTTGAACGGTACAGTTGCTTCTGCTCCTTTCGTAACCATTGTTTCACTCCATCGACACCAATTTCAGTTTAAGAGGATATGGCAGCCTGTCAATATCTTCTGCGTTTGTGGAATCGATAACAAGATGTTTCTTTTGCGGTGTGTTAGAGATTCTTAAAAAGGGCGCGTCGTTTGTTACGACCGATATTGGTCTTCGTCTGCCGAATCTGGCTGTTGAAACATCGTATAAATAGTAGTATCTGCGTCTAGGCCACATGCTTTCTAACATGTCCTGAGTAATGCCGATTTGATCGGCCACCGTCACAAGGTCTGCCTTTTTGATACGTTTAGCAGCTGTGTTAAATGTTATGTTACCGTATGCAAATTCGTTATCACACAACGTATAGGTGTTGCCCTTTGCGGGCAGTTTCCGGACGTGGACAATCTTTGTTATCCTACCGTCCAATAGTCCATTGATGTCCTGCACCGGGCTAAACCCGTTTTGAGAAGAAATATAGTTGTCACTGATCATACTTCACACACGCAATATAACCAATCACTTTAAGTTATATTAATGTATGCATTAAATTGTTCAGGCCACTGTTTTTAGTATACACACATCTCTTACGTTGACTGTTACTGTCCCAGCATTACCTCTTATTATAGTGATCCTACATTTTGATACTCCTGTTTTTGGTACGTAATCATAGTATTTCCATGTTGCACCTGGAGAAGAGTTTAAAGAGAGCATGAGGGCTTGGGTCCATGCGCCGTCTGCATAATATTCCATGTATGCAGATGCACCTGTAGTTGATGGCGTGTCGATCAGTATATCCCCAAGTGAACAAATAGAATCTACGTCTGTTTCGGGGAACGTGAATTCAAGTACTGTAGTATCACCGGTTATTACTTTTGAGATATAGGTTGCGCCGTCGAAGTCAAGTGTTTTGTATCCCTCGTCTGTTTCATCTCCTACTACAAATGTTACTTCGTCAATTAATACTCTGTTTGAAGGTGTCTTTATGTCTGTTATGATACCTCTTACAGTGCTGTCTGCGAACGATATGTTGAAATCAGATCCAATGTTTCCGAATTTGAGTACGTGTCTGTCCACTACTGCTTCGTTTATACCTATACTTCTGCATAGTTCGCCTTCATCGCCCATTGACACTAGATAGTATCCACTGGATGATGAACCGAATGCACTTATGAACCTGATCACGTTCAGTGCAGAGTTCAACGATTTTATTCGGTATATAAAATTAGTTAAAGTGTCGTTTCCTACACAAAATCGCATATCGCAACCAGTGTAGTATTTCATAAAGTCAAATTCCATCGTGTTCATGAGGAGTGCATCAGCCAGCATCCTTCCATTTTCATCGACTGCTATTGTTTTGCTGGCTCCTCCGTAATTGCCTTTCATAGATGCAAGTAATTGCCCGTCTGAATCTACTGCAAGTGTTCGTGGCGTTCCGTTGCTATCTCTGCCGAGTACTGTTAGTGCGCTGCGCTGTTGCTCCATTAGACCGCCACCACGTTTACTTTAGAGTCAGTGCTTGTCAGTTTTATGGAGTGTATGGCTATCCGGTTCTTTGAATCGGAGATGTTGATCATGTCAAGCATTCTAAGAGTAATAGACCTGGGATATGTTGTACCGTCATAGGAGAACTCTACCAGCAGATCTTCTGGGCCCTGATTCTCTATCGATCCGGAGCTTGCCAGTCGTTCCAGTTCAGTTATAAAATTGATCGTGGTTGCGCTGGTGATGTCCATGGTGTTAGTATAAGGCAGCAGTGCTGCCATTGTAACCGATACTATGTCAGAGTCTGGGGATTCCTGGGCGAATTCGTCTACATCTCTCACCATATATGACCATGTGCCTACTCCTGTGTCTTTATCTACATACTCTGTTTTGGTTGTAGAGACAATTTTCGTGGAGTTTGCTACAAAATTGTCATCGGACCTGTATAGGGCATATCGTTTATGGTATTCATCTGTTGACGGGTCCCATGAAACCTTGATGTTTGTACCGCTTGTCCTGGTGGCTTTGATGCCCGTAAGGGCAGCACCGCCTGTAAGGTTAAAATTCACTGTTGGTATTACCATTAGACCACCGCCTGCACCGTGGTATATGTTGCACCGGTGCCAGGATCATTTGTCTGCATATTGTTGAGTGTGCTCTGGGTGCTTGTGTACTCAGATTCCTTTACCTGTGGGTATGCGCCAGTGTATCCGTTTACACTGCGTTCCTCGCTTGCCTGTGCAGCTTCTGCATCTGTCTGGTTGTTGATCCTCTTTGTGAGTGCCTGCCTGTATTCAGAGAGTGTCCTTTCTGCCTCGGACATTGTTAGTGTTGATGCCCATTCGATCTTGAATGCTGTTGATTCAAGCTGACCTGTGTGCATGAACTTTTTGAATAGCTTGGTGAGGATGGGGGTAAGCACGTTTGTCTGAATGCTCGCAAGCGTGCCTGCGTAGTCTCTCTGATCTGTGAGGGATGCAGATAATGCGCCTGCTTGGGAACCAATCAATATAGAAATTGGGATCCTTGTAGCAGCTGCAATGTTGTTGAGAGGGATCTTTGCATACGGTTCTGGATTTAGGCCCGATGGTGCGTATGCATTCATTATAGCACCATACGGCAGGGTGATTGCACTTTGAGCATTTAGGTTTTTTAATGCACCGTCTATCAGTGCTATCTGAGCAGGATCAGCTCTTGGTGGTGCAATTACTGATACCAGCTGGTTACCAGATCTCCACATTGTTTGCCCAGCACCCCATGTTACATGTTTCAGGACAAGTAGGTCGTCATAACATGGCAGTATGGCGGATACACCCGTCATCATGCTGTTTATACCGGGGTTTTCTATGTGGATTACTCTTTGTGGATGAATAAACTTTGTCGCTGCACTGCCTGCGCGAATCTTATATCTTTTTATTCTTATCGGAAGGTATACTTCTCCCTGGGAATTTTTGTCGTATTCGATTTCTTCTATCCATCGTTTTGAGATCGCCTGTACGAACTTGATCTCTGCGCCTGGGTTTGGTGGTAGTGACAGGTCTAAGCCGTCGTCGTATCCAAGAAGGAGTAGGCTGTATCCAAACAAACGTGCCAGTTTGTAGCTTTTCAATACTTCTCGCTTTAATGAATGCTCGTGAAGTAACTGGACCTTTGTGTTGAAGCTCTTGTCCTTTTTCTCTTCGTACTCTCCAGTTGAACTGTTGTAATCTATTTTATGTACTGTGAATCCTCTGGTAAAAGTGTCTTCTGCCACGTCTGATACTATTACGCTTGCCAGTGGATTGCGTTCAAAAGTTTCGTGGAGTTCAGAATCCGAAATTGTCCGCTGGAACAAACTTACTGATTTATCATACTCGGTGACAGAGGCTGCTGTTGTGTCTGTCACTCCACCGTATGGGAATGCAGTTTCACCATACACGCTACTATCCATCCTTACAACTATTGCGTGTGCAGTGTCACGTATCATTTGACGTATTGGCCTCATAAGAGGCTCTGCTAATGCGTGGTATATTAAAAAATCGGTAGACTAATTTTTTAGTAGCGTGGTGTACAGGATGTCTGGTAGACATCCCGAACACTGATTCACAAAAAGGGTATATCTCTGGCAGCTTCCAACTTCCAGATCCACCTTCTAATATACTTTGAAGTATAAAAAGTTCTTCGTTATCCCAGCTTGTTTTCCCTCACTTTTCGTGCAGCTTCTGAGGCTTCCTCCCCAGCTGCAGCCCATCCCTTTGAAATGAGCCAACGGATCGCGTCAGAGGTGTTTTTTGTGCCGAGTGCATCTTTTACTGTTTGTACCCATCCGTCTTCCAACGGTGTGAGTTTGACAGATCGTGCTACTAAGCTAATGTCTACCACCGCATCCGCAGGGGTGTTTGCTTTCTCGCCTGCGGTTACGCTGGTGTTTCCGGATGGAGTTGCTGCTGACTCCACCATTCCGGCTATTTTGTTGTATAGATCCTTTGTCATGTTTATGCTCCTATGTTAATCAGTTCTTTTGCAAGCTGCATGTACGCCATTGCTCCTTTTGAAGTTGGTTCATACTCAAATATCGTTTTGTGTTCTGCTGGTGCCTCTGCCAGTTTGATGTTGTAGGGGATTACTGTGTGTAGTGAGTTCTCGTTATCATGGACAACTTGAACTATGTTTCTTGACAGTTTTGTTCTGCAGTCTGCCTTTACAGCCAGCATCCTGAGTATTCGACCCTTGCCCAGATTGATGACCTGGTCACATGCTGTTATCATATCTTTTAGGGCTACCAGTCCGGGAACAGATAGATATTCATAGATCGGTACTATTATTTCTGCTGAAACCAAGACTGCGTTCACCTGTAGTACCCCAAAATCTGGTGGGGTATCAATAACTATAAAGTCGTACTTGGATTCGCACATTTTCACAATGCTTAACATTTTCTCAGGCAGTGTGTGAATGTTTTTCATTTTGCTGATATAATCCTGCAGGTCCTGTGAAGATGCGATGTAGTCTACATACCCGTCATCTGTTCTGAAAATACAATCTTCTAGCAATTGCCTGTTTTCCATGTAATCTACAATTGTTGCTGCGGGTTCACCGTCCCATACATGTGATGTACTTGCAGCGTGTGGATCCAAGTCAATGAGCAGTACCCTTTTCTGTGATCTGCCAAGTGCAGATGCTAAGTTGACGGCTGTTGTCGTCTTGCCAACCCCGCCTTTTTGATTAGCTATACTGATGATCCGAGTCATATATACCTCCGTATATACTGATATTGGTAAACTTGTAATTAAATCTGTTGGTTTATCTGTATACCGGTGTACTTATATACTGTGTTGCCCATAGGTTTATTGCCTAATTAGGCAAATAGTGTATCGATAATATGGTGTGTGTTTAGTCGTGTGGTCTTTGCATGTTACGAATCGTTATTCTCTAACACTGTGATATGTTTTAGTTCAATGGATTATTCCATAGTCTTTGTGAATATGGGCAATCTCAACTGCAACCCCACTATTAAACGTATCAAAAACATATTTATCGACATAGGCTTATAAAAATGAGGTGTGTAAATGGGCGTAGATCTTGTAGATGCCGATAGTAGGATCGGAATTAATCGCGATGCATGTAAGAAAAAGTCGTTCAGTGAAATGTTTGTGATGGAAGAAACGGATGTTGTTGAAAACAGATTTGATACTGATCCCTGCACTGGTCAGCCACTTGATTATTCCACCCGCAGGCATTTAAACCTTGTACTTGGTACTATTGATGTTGCAAGAGAACTCAGGGAACAGAAAGAATATACTGCAGAGCTTGAACACAGGTTACTTTCCGTTGAACAGCTTGCAGTTGCTCATAATGGAGAACTTGCTGAACTTCGTGGTGCCCTTCGTACTACTCGTGATGAACTCGCGCGTGTCGAGCTTGACGTGATGAACATTGATAAAATAGTGCTGTGTGGTAAATGCCGTACCCCGCTTGTGCCAGGTACCAAGTTTACTGTTGATCCGGACAGACTGATTATGTGTAAGTCTTGTGCGAAGGATGCCGGGTGTTGGTGATGGCTTTTAATGCATATTCTGCCATGCAGGTTTCTAACATGAATACAATGAGAAATCTGCAGGCTGCTGCAGTTCACCAAGCTGCTAATGAGACAATGACCAACGCAACCGCAGGGGTGGATCTTGTTGTCCGTGGATCTCCGGGGATCATCACATCTGATGAATATGTTTTGTTGGCACTGTACATCTCTTTTGCATTTATAGCAATATGTTTTATGGTTTATTTTATGTTCAGGGGAGAAAGAAACCCCTGAAAATTTATATAATTGTCAGTGTGCAGAACGCTTCGTTCATTACAACTGGTGGAGCAATTGGTTTTAGCGCAGGCTCGTCCGGCGGATCCGATGGTTGCTCTTGCTCAGTTATAGGTGGCTCCGTGACCGCGTAGCATCCAATTGGGATTATTGGCTCTGTTTTTGCATCGAAGTTTTTACACGATCTGTATATGGGTTCTCTTCTCTCCAGTAGTGCTATCATGCATTCCATTCCATTGTACAGTCCCAGCATGTATGGACTTGTATCATAGTTCCCTTTCATGCCCTGTACATCTCTGACATCTTTCAGGGCCTGTATGTGTTTCCTTGTGAATTCCATTATACCAGTTCCACATAAGGTCTAAATTCAACTGACTTGTGCATTACTAAGCTGTCCCAGTCTCGGTTGCTCAATGGGCAGTGTTCGAGACAGGTGCAGTATATCCCTGTTTGCCTGGGGTGTTCGCACCTTGGGAATGGACATCTTGCGCCCTGGTTTGACACGTAGTATGGGCATTTCATCTCATAGTTGTCGAAATCTATTGTTGAGATGTGAGTAGGTGTCATTGATACCTACTCCTTTTGGCTCTGCTTTTACACTTCCTGCGTTTCACGTTGCTCATCTACACACACCTGTTGTTCTTTGTCTGATTATGTTCACTGTCTTCTACGTCTGTTTATGAAGCTGACTATTACGAATACTCCGGTTGTGCCTATTAGTGAGAGTCCGGGGTATAACCATGGGTTAATGAATGTGTCTGGATCCTGGGTCATGCTTACATTATAGTAGAAATAATCGCCTTCTTTCAGGACACCTGTGCTGATAAGGATGTTATTGTCATCCCAGTAGACACTTGCATTTGTGTTGTTCGAATCAAGTGCAATGGATGAAGTATTTTGAATGAAACCTACATAGTATGGTAGTGTTGTGTTAGATCTTGCATCCAGTGTGCTGAACTTTGTGTCAATCCTCCTGGATCCATTGCTGGTCCTCCAATCGTTCACCCAGTCCAATTTGGGTGCAATGTAAAGGTACATACGATTGGCAATCAGTTGGTTTCCTGCAGTGTTGGGGTGTATGCCATCTGCAAAATTTGAGCTGTTGTACCCATCGAACAGTGTGTTGTTTGGTACCGTGTCTACCGAATCGTATACGTTTATTACACTGAATCCATTGGCTTTTGCCTGTGCGCTTAGATTTTGGTCTAGCCAGATTCTCTTAGTGTTATTGGTGTATATGCACGGAGTCAGCATCACATAAGGTGTTATGTTTCTGTTTTTTGAGGTATTGGCCATCCACAAGATGTCATCTATTATATCCTGTTGTGGCCTGTCGTCAATCAGATCGTTGGTTCCGTACATGATGGTAACCATTGTGGGCTCAAATATGTCCAGTTCCTGGGTAAATCGTTCCCTCCCATAATTTGCCCTTTCTCCACTGAAACCCTGGTTGCTTACATTCCATCCCTTTGGACTAACCATGTTTGCAAGTAGTGATTGCAACTGGCTGTATTGTGTTCCACCCTGGCCTCCTTCTGTTATTGAGTCGCCCACCATTAGTACATGAGTTCCTGTGTGCGGTGCGGATGCATAATCACCAACTATGGTCATATTTGAGAAATCGTTGCCGGATGCGTTGTAGACAAATATGCCCATTGTACCATTTGATGAGCATGTTTCATTGTCGAATTCATTGTTATATGTTTTATATGCTACAAGGAGTCCGTCGTTCGTTTCTGAATGATAATTGTTACCATTCATGGTATTGTTGTGTGCTTCTCTGAAATATGCACCGTTTCCAGTGTTGCCTGTACACATATTGTCGCTGATAGTGTTGTTCCTGCCACCATACACGTAGAGGGCTGGATTTGAACCGCTTGCTATGATAGTATTGTTTTTGATGTTACACAGTCTTGTACCTATACTACCTGCTGTTGTTCTGGTTACATATAATCCTATGTTGGAATTGGTAATGATAGTGCTGTTTAGGATGTTTGCCATGTAAGCGTCTAGCATATTAATAGCTGGCTTACTTGTTGCTGATGATTGAACAGTGCACCCCTCGATTGTGAAATTAGTGCTAGTGGCTGGTAGTTGAATAGCTGAACTTGTTTCCGATGTAATAGTACATAGTTCGTATGCGGATTTGTCAGAACTCTGATCATATACTGCATAATTGCTACCAGTACTTATTTCACAGTTGTAGAATGCGTTGTTGGCTGCTAGGTTGTTGTAGCTTGCTATCCCAGTTGTGGATGTAAATGTGCTGTTCGATAAAGTGTTACCCGTAGCACTTCTTAGGTAGATGGCCGATGATCCATTTGTGGATACGTCAACATTTGTAATGTTTGCACCTGTGCAGCTGTATATGTATAGTCCATAACAGTTGGAATAAGTTGCATTTGCATGTGCAGTGAAATTCATTAACCTGATTTCATTTTTTCCCTGTGAGTATACCGCATATCCTGCACCTGTCGTACCGAATGCTATGTTGTGTCCCATCCCGTCGAGAGTGATATTGTTTGCACCCGCCGTTAATGCGGTGGTTCCGGCTACGACATTTCCTGCAAGTACATATGTTTCGTTGGCAGTATTCATGTTGTAGTTATTAATGCTTCCTGCTGGTATTGTTACTATTGCACAGGCGGGCATTATCAAAAAAAATAACAATAGTAGTGTGTAGAAGGTGTGTTTCATGTGTTACACCTTCTTTACTTTTTGTATGATCTCTGTGGTTTTTCTGTCCCAGTAGTTCCAGTGCCTGTTGTTTTTTGGGTAGTCTTTTGTTCACGTTTTGGGGATGCTGTTTTGTCACCTGGCGTGTTTGTAGGAATTGCTGGGTTACCCTTTGCGGATACGATGTCTATCAGTTGATCGAATTTCTTGTTTAGTTCCACCAATTGTACTAAGATGAGTTCTTGTCTGCACCACTCGATTGTAGTTTTGGTGTATTCGTCCAGTGAGTTAGGGTGTAAGGAATCCCCTGCTACTGCGGGCCAGACCTTGCCCATTTCTTTGACCATGTCAAGGGTCGGTGTTAAAGATGCTTTTTTAGACATTTCCTGGCCTCCCAAGGATCATTGCACCTACTTTGCATGCTCCCGCTGTTACGACTTCTATTTTTGCTTCCGTGAACGGTGCAATTGGTTCACCTGCAGCGTATGCTACGTTGACACCCTGTAGTGCCTGTAGTCCTGTGAGATTCATTACATATGGATATTTTGTACCCCACACACCCATGGATTTCCAATAGAATCCTACAGTGAGGGCCACAGCATCGTCGGCTTTTATAGAGATGGTGTCCAGGAAAAATGGCTGGAATGATTTGTCTGGATTGGTGTAGAATTCCAGTGTGTCTGCTCCGGTACATTCAAGGACGTGCATGGAAGGTAAATCTGTATCTGAGTCGATCACACTGTTGTCAGTGTTCCTCAGTTTTATTGACACTATTCTGTTACTTGCTGCCACGATATCACTTCTTTATGATCTGGCATGAGCAGAGTGATGTCTACATCATCTGATGTTTAAAACTATCACTACGTCTAACACGCTCACACATGAATAAGTACGTCTTTATTTCTATATAAAAAGATTGGAGGTTTTATCACCTCCTGCGGTACATGGTTCCGAATATTACACCAAAGAAACTTAGGAATACTGCAATTCCCAGGAATGCATTGTTATTCCCACTGATCGCCGTTATCCACGATACTTGTAGCGTGTCTGATCCGGCTTGATATATTGCTGTGATGTTGTCACCATTTACCAGGCCGGTGCCCATATACTGTGGGTATGTTGTCGAGTTGTCTGTTTCTACCAGTGCACTATTCTTGTACCATTCCCATGTCATTGCTTGGGTGGTGTTCATTCCGAAATATGCAGCACGCGCGGGGTTATTCGTTGTGACTACTACATCTTCGTCTACATTTGCCTGCATATTGCCAAACATTATGTTAGGTCCACTGAAAGTAGCATTGTGGTCCCGCATGCTACCTGGAGTACTTGTAGCTGTTGAAGAAAATGTGTAGACTGTGGCATTACCCATGTTTGAATAAGTGTTGTTCTCTCCGGTGAAATTAAAGGTTCCTAACGGAGATGCGCCACTTTCTCCACCTATGATATATACATGGTCATTGGTCGATTCGAAGGTACAGTCTCTGAGCATGATGTTTTGTCCGTTCAGATTTGTGAACGGCGCATCACAGTTCGTAAATTGTTCACCTGTGAAAACTATTCCATCTACGTTGCTTCCGCGGATCTTCACTGCAGAATCCTGAGTGGTTGAATTCTCGAAGCTGTACGTATTGCCGGTTGCAATTACGTTTGAAATGCCTGAATATAAGTCCAGTAAGGAGCTTCCACAATCGAACAGTTCGTTGTTAGTTAGTATCACGTTGGCTATACTATTTGCAGTTCCAGCGGTTGCAAGATATATTGCTGTATACTGGTTGTCCCCTATTTCACTGTCAGATATTGTTAGCCCGTCCACTTCGCAGTCATTTATGTACATTCCATGACCAGAGCTTGTTATTGAGCAATTGGAGATCTGCAGATTGTTCAGTGTACCTGCTGCATACATACCGGTTTCATAGTTCATTATATTCAGGTTTTCCAGTGTGATGTTGCTACGGTTGGAAGCATTGATTGCAATTCCAGTGTCGTCAAATCCATCGAAATTTACAACACCACCGTAACCGTGGAGGGTTACGTTGTCACGATTGATGATTACGTGTTCTGAGTAGTTTCCTCCTTTGATCATTACCACTTCGTTGAGGCTCGCGGACAATGCCTTGCCTACTGTTGCGTAGGGTGCGCCCTCTGCGCCTGTTCCAAAAGAGTCATTGCCTGTGGTTGCCACATACACTGTAGGTCCTGTGGATGTCCATGTTGTCAAGTATTCCATGTTGCTCTGAGAGATCGCACCGTCGTAGAATTTGATGTTGTCCACATACATCTTTGGTGCTGAGGAAGATGTTGACATTGCACCGCCTATGTAAAGTGGGAATGTGGTTGCTGGGTTCAGTGGGTATGACAGGCCGTAGTAAGATCCTCCTATGTAAGTGCCATCCCTGTAGAACTTCACACGCTTATCCGTAATGTCAAAGGTTACCCCAATCCTATACCATTGATATGGCTCCCATGACACCACCGTGCCTGAGACCCATGCACCTGCACCGGCGGCGGTAGACCGGAATCCGAATTTACCTGTATTCACGTCTTTGTTCTTGATCCATGCCCAGCCAGATCCTGTCCCGTAGTATGAGGACATGTGAGTGATCATTGTTTTTTGGTATGTTGATGCTTCGTCCCAGTCCTCAAGTGGGCATACTTCCATGTACATGGTCCACGATTCGTTCACGTGATCGTTCTTATCATTGTCCGGAATTACAATGTGGGAATTTGCTGCATCTGTTATTTTTGCTGCATATCCGCTTCCTTTGGGTATCCATTCACCGTTGCTTAATGTACCGTTGTAGCCACCGATTGAATCGTACACTGTGCTGCCCGACCCTGTATTGAATGCATACCACGAGTACGGCGTTAGTCCGGGCTCTGTTATGGATAGCTCCCACGAGTGTGTTGCACTTCCAACATCTACGGTTACGTTGGATGTTCCTGCTGTAACGGGTACAAAGCTGTAGTTTGCTGAGGTTCCAGTGTCGGTTTCCTTTAATACTCCGTCCACCCACCATTCTATGTCTGTTGATCTGTCTACAGTGACGTTAAAGATTGGGGTTGATGTTCCAGCAGTGACTGTTATCGAAGTTCCCAGTGGATAGTAAGACGTAATAGATATTGGTTCTACGTTAATTATCCACGATTCTGTGTCGCCTGGAACTGTGGCTGTTAATTCATAAGTACCTGGCGTGTTGGCTACAAATGTATAGGTACCTGATGTGGTGAATTCGTCTGTTTCCAGTGTCGATCCGTTCAGTGCCCATACTATGTCAGTTGTTGCATTTGCAGTTGTCTGGAATTCCTGTTCATCCGTTTCTATAAGGTTTACCGGGGTGCTTGCGGGTGATGGGCTGCCTAGTGAGAATTGTTTGATCGGCAAGCTCACATTATAGTACTTTGTTGTGTCTGCAGTGATTGCACCAGTTGTTACTAAGATGTAATTTCCATTGAGTTCCACCGATGCACTTGTGTCATCACTTGTGACGGTTGGTGTCCCGTATAGGTATGATTTCGTTATCGAGTGGTTTAGTGTGCCCGACGTGATGTTCTCAGCTGGTGCAAAGGTCATGTCAATTCTTTTGGTGGTTGGCGATTCTGTCCAGTCCCTGACTTTTGTGTAATTTAACTGGAATAGACCTTTTAGAGTCACATCTCTTTGTGTATCGCTTGGAGACATGAATTGTACTGACGTTGTTGAAGATCCTGTCGTTATTGACTGATTGTTAGATGTGATCGGGATCCATGTGCTGCCTGGTAAGACCTTTGCTTTTATACCACTGTACCCGTATGTGAATACACGCCTTTGTTCAGCTGTTAGTGAACCCTCGTGGAGAGCTGCCATGTCTAAGTAAGCATTCAGATAATAATAGGTCGAAGTGTACCTTCTGCCAATCTGTATGTAGTCTATCTGAGCCGGACTAAATGGATAAAAAGCCCAATTCCAAGTACCGTCTGCTACTTCTGTCCATTTTTGTGTCTGGGATGTACTATTGTTGAGCATGTTTGCTGCTTCTGAATTATACATTGCCGTGCGTCCGCTGCCGTCGGCTTCTCTGAATTCACCAGTGACACCCTGTGCTGTAGAAGTCGTGTTGAATAGCCATACCATTTCAGCCGATGTGTACAGGGTATTTGGATATTCATATCCGACGTAATCACCGTCTCCGTCGAAGTACAATGAATTTGATGCTACACCATTTCTGCCAGGTCTATATACCTTCGATCCATATACAGTTAAATCTCGATTGTTTCCACTTATATCTTCACCATTCCCATTGAAGGGGTATGCTGCCAACCATTTTGATGGATCTGGATATGTTGAGATGTTGGTCTGATCAAATGCTGTGTAAGTAGGTAGATTTACTATGTTTATGTACAGGCCACCATTTGTTACTGCGTTGAACGGAAGCGTGGTGTCCATCAGGCTAACATCTTGGTATGTGACCTCATAATATCCAGTTGCTCCGCCAATGATCACTTCTGAAAATTCAACGTCGAGTGATATTATTCCATTTTTTGATACGGATTTAGTTTTTACTTTTTTGAATGATTCCACTGTGCCGTTTACTACGTGAGCTATGGCAAAGGTATCACCATCGTATCCAGGTAGGGTGTTTAGCTCTGCTTCCGGAAATGATATGGTAGCTATGGTGCTTTTACCGGTTTCTTCGGCTTTTGTGATAGATAATGTTTTGTCCGGATTCCTTTTGATAGTGTAGTCCCTTGCACTGTCTGTAACTTTGAACTTACCTCGTAGGCCTATAGGTGCATTCGATATTTTTTCTTTTACGTGAGAACGTACATCTTCCGGAATGTTTGGATTGTTCCCAAATAATGATTTGTCTTCGTTGCCTGTCAGTATTGGTTTTGTTTCTCCAGCATCTATAACTGTTGATGAGAACACCAGTGCAGCCAAGATGCATGAGAGCACTGCAAGTAAAATTGCTCTGTTGCTCATGTGGACCTCTTTTTATATTGTTGTGTTGCAAGATCCGGTGAGCATTGCTGAATATATGCACAGCTGCCACACGCTCTTTTACACACAAACTGATTATAATCCCCTAACTATAAAAAAGGATGTAGGTGGATACCCACCTATTGTCTGTTTCATCTGACTAGAAGCTCAAACTTCCTATCTGCGTAGAGAGTTGCAGTTCTTGCTTTGAACTCTACGGTTGTTGTTTTCTTCTGTGCGTATGCCTTTACTGCTGTTGTTGGCAGTTCGAATGTTGTTTCTCCGTAGGTGCCGTCCTTTCTCCTCAGTTTGACCTGTACCTTTATTTTTTCTCCGGTGGCATCTTTTACTGCTGTTGGAATCACTTTTGTTGGTACAACTGTGTCCACTGTGAAATTGACATTGAGTGCAAATGTCTGTTCTGCGTGCAGTCCATCCGGAGTATCCAGTCTGCAGGTTACTTTTGTACCCACCGTCTTTGATGCCTCTGGATTCATTTGCATCGAGAATGTGGTAGCACCTACTTTGTTGTCTTCGCGCCACAGCCTGAATGTGACTTTCACAAGCTCCCCTGCGGTTACGGTGGGCTCTGTCTCAGTCGGATCAGGTTCTACTACTGGTCCAGGTGTTGTGTTTTCAATTGGGTCCGGAGTCGGCTCTGGTTCAGGCTCAGGTGTTTGTTCTGGTTCAGGTTCTGGCGTAGTCTCTGGTTCTGGTTCAGGTGTAGTCTCCGGTTCAGGTTCTGGTGTGGGTTCTGGGATTGGTTCTGGTTCTTCTTCTGGTTGTTCTTCCTGTGGTTCGGTGGAGCCAGATAGTTCCAGATCGAAATACTCTTCTACATACAGCCCGTCTGGAGTTCTTGCCTTGAAGGTTGTCTGGATGACCCCCTCTTTGCCTCCCTGGGATACCGTGGTTGGTATGAGGAGTGTTGCCTCTCCATAGTCACTGTTTGCCCTGCGGATCTTCACCTGGGCAAGCATATTGCCTTCTGTCGGGGCCGTACCTTCTGGCTCTGCCACAGTGCCAGGTTCGGGGGTTACTTTCATTGTGAAAGTCCGGTTGGCATAACTGTTGTCCGGCATGAGGAACTTGCAGGTTACAGTTGTGTCTTGTTTTGATGGTGTGGACGGCTTGCTTTCCATGTCAAAGGTCTTGTCCACCTGGGCACCGTCTGGAAGGGTTACCCTGACAGTTGCCTTTATCATCTCAGGACTGTTTGTAGTATTTTCTGGATCGGTTGGTGTTTCCACTGGCTGCTCTTCTGGTTCTTCTTTCTGTGGTTCAGTGGTTGTTGATCTTACACCAGGTGTACCAGTGTTTGTACGGTTGTCCACCGTCACGGATCCGCTGCTTACTGTGCCTACGTTTGCCCTGGTATCTCCCGTTGCTGTGATGCTTCCCGTTGCACTGCTTTCATAGTATGCAATCTTTGCTTTGTTGATCCTGTTGTTTCTTGAAATTACATTGTAATTTCCATATTTTATTTTGCTTGATCCTTCATAGTTGTGAGTACGGATCGCGTATAGCACATCGTCTATGATGTTCTCATAGAATTCAAGGCCATCAATTCCTGCAGTGTTCAGTGCTCCCTGTGAATAAGGTGCTCCTGGATATTTCCCACAGTTTTTGATGGTGTTGTGGTGGATCTTGAAGCTCCCACTGCCTGGCGTAGAGAATGCCCATATTGCAGCACCATAGATGTCTGTGAAATAATTGTCAAATATTTCTATTTTGTCGTATGGTCCTTTGTCGAATTCTATTGCAGGTCCTGTTCGCATCCCGTCGTGTTTTGATTTGAAGGTGTTGCGGTAGATCTTGACATCGGATCCTCGGTAACTTATCCTTGTTCCTGTATTGGTCCTGGTGAAGAACTCATTGTCAAATACTCTGATGCCACTGCACGACAGTGCGTATAATCCCTCATGTCCCAGATTCTCAAATAAATTTCCGAACATCTGGATGCCGTCTGTGTTCCTTATCCTGAAAGCATCACACTTGGCATTATACATGTGATTGTTTTTGATGGTGAGGTTGTCACAATTCTTTAGTTCGGCGAAATTGAAATATCCTCTGCCGAAAGGTACTGATTGTTCTGCACTGTTCCCATCGTATGCGATTCCGTCGAATAGGACCCCTGGTAGGTTTTCACCGTATATAAGTGCTACATCTGCTGGAAGGCTGAAATCGTCTGGTATTGTAAAAATTGATTCGTTGTCATCTGCGCCGTGGAAGAGACACGGTTTTTGCATTACTGTCTGAGATTTAAGCTCAAAGTAATCTGCAGCAAATGTATATTCGCCGCCTTGTCTACATGCTGCTTTAAATTCGTCAATGTTTTTTATTATTCCATTTGCCATTTACACACGCTCCTGTTTATGTTTATAGCTTTCCGCTACTGCCGAACCCCTTGTTTCCACGTGGGGTTTTCATTAGATCAAATACGATCTTGCCTTTCCATCTCTTGCATCTTTCTAACCGCCATTGTGCTACTCTTGTACCCTCCCTTATGACTATCGGCTTATCCGTGTCGTTCCTCAGTGGCACGAACCAGACTCCTGTATATCCTGCATCCACTGTGGCCGGAGATCCTAATAGAGTTAATCCGTCTGAGGACAATCCGGATCGTGGACGTAGTTCTACAAAGTGGTTTACCGGGATGTTCGCCCTGACCCCAGTGTTTATTTTTACTCTTTCTCCTGGCAATATCCTGTATATCCCGCGTGCTTTTAAGTCCGGGCACGCATCTGTTTCATGTGCTTTTTCATTTGGAATGAAGTTTAGAAACTCTATCTTTGGTGGAAACATAACTTCCCAAATGTCTCTTAGCATTTCAAGCATTTGTGTATTCTCCTATTTTAGAATATTGGAATTCTCGTGAACACGGTTACCGGTATGTTCTTGGTGCTATAAAATCTACCGCACCGGTGTCATGGGTACCTGACTTTAATAGTTCGTCCATCGCCATGGATGCGTATGCACATGCAGCGAAGTAGTGGGCTTTTGTGATTACCCACCTGCGTTTTGAGGTTGCTGATCTTGATGATTCGGCTGTTACTACTCTTGCCATACACATGATGTCTAACATGTCTCTTGCATCTGACACTCCAGGTACGAGGTCGTCCTGTGGGTCAATGGGGATTCGTAGGCGGTTGGCATCTATTTCTGCAAGCAGTGCATCGCATAAAAGAGTGTGATTTACTGTAACGTGGTACTGCCAATCTGTTTTATGTACAAAGTTCTTGTCTTTGTCCACCATAATTGTTTCCCAGTGAGGGAGATACAAAGAGTCGTTGTAAAAGCATGCGTATGCCTTGTCTGGGTATGTGCGGAACACATCTTGGGTTTGTGCTTTACCATATCCGCTATCCATAACTACAAGTTGCGGACCGTATGCGTTTATTAAACTGATTAGGTCGTTTGCATGGGCAAGCACCTGAATGTTGTCCCATGTACCATATTCAAGGATCACTCGTTCGTCTGCATCGTTCGCACCCATGACTATGAAATGGGATTGATCACCCCAGTCCACCCCAACTGTGATGTACCTATATTTTGGCTGCAGAATTCCGGGATCCATCTGGCCTTTTAGCAGTTTGGTGATGGATATTGGTTTTGCACTGCCTTCATAGGGCTCTCCAAGTACTTCGTTTGGAAATTTTGCAGGTTGTTTTGAATAGTCTGATTTCTTCTGCATTATCTCGTCTGCAGAGATCCATGAAGCCATTAATTGTGATAGGTGATATCCATGTGTTTTTGCACCTGGGTTTTGTGGCACCCATTCGCCATAGTCTGCTGTGCGGTTTAATTCTGCTGCGCAGTTCACACATGCGTAGTAGTAGATCGATGCTCTGTCGGAAATATCTTTGTAAGGTGACCCTCGTGTGGATGCGATGGAATCCATCGTTAGCTGTTGCTTTTCTCCACACTTGGGACACGTAACAATCCATTCCCTTCGATCTGATTCATTGAACCAGTTGTCGAAAACGGTCCCCTCGTAATCAGGGGTACCGACCATTCTCATCTGCTTTACAGTTGAGAGTGACATGCATTCGAGAACATCTGCCAGTTTTTCTTCTGGAAGGTCTTTTGCTTCATCGAGTACTATTATGTCAGCAGATACTGAACGTGCATCTGTTGATTTTGTATTCTCTCCGCCTACAAAAGAAATGATGTAATTTGAATTGTTTGTCAGCTGCTTGTGAAAAACATTCATTGCAGCTTGCAGTGCTGACTGGGTCTTGTACGTTTCTTCCGGGTTTACCAGCATTCTTGCAAGAGCTGGAGAATCGTTCATGTCGAAAACAGGTGTGAGTCTCACCATTGAGAACTTTCTGCCCTGGTCCTTGTTTGGAAAAACATGGAGAGCTGTGGTATATGGTCTTACGGTTATTGTGCCCAGTATCCAGTTCACAGCGAACTCTGATACAGCCATCTGCCTGCCTTTCTTTACTATGACCTTGTCCGCAGTGTCTTCGTAGATGGGTAAAAGATATCGAAAATCCTTGATGACAATTTTACCATTTACACCGGTTTCAATTGAGACCCAGTTCCATTTTTTTCCTTTAACGGTTCTGTTTTCAACGACCCAGTCCACTAATGAGGTGGATTTACGCTGAGTTAAAAGATTGTCGATGAATGCGTCTTCGATCGAGTGTACCGTGTTTTTTGGTGTTGTCATAAGTGGGATGCACCGGAGCAGAAGGAGATATTGGATCGATCAAGGAGGTATTTCGTGAGGATATGTTGCAGATTGTTTGCTCCGGTGGTAACAGCCTGTGGCTGATTACTCGTATTTTGTCAGTGCTGATTGGATCGGTTCTTTCGGCATCACTTGTTCCAGTTTCAGTTCGTTTACATTGCGCCTGAAACCGGGGTCTTTGCCGAAGTGGACTGTGTAAGTGCATCGCAGTGATTCATAACCCAGTACAATGCCTGTACCGAAATATGCGTGCCTCACAGTTGATCCAATCTTGAACTTCATGCCTGGTCTTTGAGTTCCATTTTGTGATCACCGCAGAAGTCGTCTTCGTATGTTACCGGGAATCCGGTTATTGTGGGGGAATGACGGCGACATCTACCAAGCGGTGCTGTTTTCTCTACAAACCACATGCATGTTTTGCAGCGGAATGAAGACTTGTCTTTCCAGTTATCATTTTTAATTTTGACCACCTGTCACTTCTATTGTTGTATTCCTACGCCTTTCTGCTGCTATTTTTAATTTCAGCAGTAATTGAAATTCCGGGTATTCACGATCAATATCTAGCAAGCATTCCTGGAGGTTGTTGAGTGCTTCTGAGGAGAATGCGATTGTTGTGGGATCGGTCGCGTTTAGTGCCCGTACTTTTTTGTCGATGGATTCACACAGGTCATTGGCCGTTTTTATTGCGACCAATGCGGTTTTGACATCGTATTCCTCGCGTTCTTCCGAGGTACATATCTGGAGAATATCTACTGCTTTTGATGCAAGCCCATTTCGTAAACCGAGCGTGTCGAATGTGGAATACTTGCTCATATTTTGCAGTGCGTCGGGGATATTTGATATCTTCCGCTGTTCAGTGATCGGCACGAGTTCTTTAGACAGTCGGTCTCCGCGATTAGCATAGAGTTCTGTCCTGAATGCTATGTAATCAAGCGGTAGAATATTGGCTTTGCCGAATCCTGAGAGAATATCAGCGGCTTCGCGTGGGGTATAGACCTTGTCTACGCTATCTATTAATTCGATTGCTTTTTCACGCAAGCCGTATTTCTCTATTACCGATACCAACTATACACACACACCATGTAGATCACCCGTTGGCTCATTGCGGATAAATAGCTCACCGTGCCGGGTGGATTTCCATCGTCCGCATTTTGCGGAATGACTTGTGCTCACACACCTATTATGCTGTGTAGGGGATCACAGCATGGGGAATTTACGCCCGTCTTTCCAAAACCATGCTTAGTGGAATTGGAGTTTTCACACACTTCTGAAATACTGGTCAAACTATTTAACCTTAACCTGGCTTGTGTTTTATATTTTCATATTTATAGAATAGTAAAACCGAATAGAAGAAGTTGTGTGTGTGGTGGGAGGTGTGTAGGCTCCCACCGAGCGTGTGTGTGCGCACGTGCGTGTACGCTTTAGACGACACCTGGCCTGAGCAGTATAACTCAGAGAATAGTACCAGATGCAGTATACAATTGTATGTTAGTGTTTATAAATCTATCTATTTAACCTGTGTTCATTGCATAACGAATATATTATTTTTAGACAGAGAACGGCCACATAGATAATGTTGATGTATTGTCAAATGCACATGTTTTGATGTATATAGCCTTTATGGTGCACCAGGGAAAATGTTTACAATGTCGCAGCACCCGCGGGGACGATGGTTCACTTGGATCGGTGAGATGGAGACTGCTGGTGACCGATCAAGCCGGACAGGGACCACCGCATCCGCGGGGGTGGTTTGTTTTTTCAGGGGGTGGGGGCGGTGTTTCAAAAAAATCCCAAAAAGGGGGGAGGG
>CALBTS010000587.1 GCA_937968035.1 uncultured Methanomethylovorans sp. | reverse complement strand
GTTCGTCCTGTCATTCGATCACTCTGTTGGTCATGAATTACTGTTCTAGATGTAGGTCTATGTTCGTCGCATATCTTTTATTTTATTTTATTTTGTCAGATGGTTCTGTCTGTATCAAACGATTGATACCGTTGAGCATCGCTTCCACCGAAGCCATGATGATGTCGGTACGCGTACCTCTGGAGGTTATCATCCTGCCGTCCTTTGAAAGTTTCACCAGTACTTCCACAAGAGCATCAGTGCCTCCTGTTATGGCATCCACATGGTATTCCTCAAGCTGGATATCGCCTACTCCGGCAACTGCTTTCTTTATACACTGGATGGTCGCGTCCACCGGTCCGTCTCCTATGCCTGCCTGGACGACCTCCTCGCCATCGACCTTCAGTTTGACAGAAGCTGTAGGTGTAACTCTGTTTCCCGATACTACGGTAAAATCTTCAAGTTTGACCCTGGAATTGCACTGGATGTTCAGTACGGTCTCGGCAATGGACTGAAGATCAGCATCCGTAACGTGCTTGCCGAAATCACCCAGTTCCTTTACTCTCTTGAGGATCTCGGTAAGATGCGAATCCTGAACATCGTATCCCATCTCTTTTATGGCAAGGGACACGGAGCTTTTGCCTGCATGCTTACCCATCACGATCTTACGCTCACGTCCGAGTATTTCCGGCCGTATCGGTTCATATGTGGACGTGTCTGCCAAAAGGCCATGTACGTGGATGCCTGCCTCATGAGAGAAAGCGTTGCCCCCGACAAGAGATTTATTGGGAGCCACGGGTATGCCCGTAAGGCGGCTTACAAGCCTTGAGGTCTTGAAAAGCTCAGTTGTCTTGATACCTGTATCATATTTGTACAGCCATTCAAGGATCATTACCACTTCTTCAAGGGAGGTGTTGCCTGCTCTTTCCCCTATGCCGTTAATGGTCACATGCGCTTCCCCTGCACCTGCTCTGAGAGCAGCTACAGTATTTGCGGTGCCCAGGCCGAAATCATCATGACAGTGTATGCTGACAGGTATCTTCAAGGACGCTGACAGGTCCCTGAATATGGCCTCTGTCTTTTCGGGGACCAGCATACCTACGGTGTCGCAGAAACAGAGTCTTTCGGCACCTGCCTCGATACCTGCCTGGTATATGGACTTCAGGAATCCCATATCTGCCCGGGAAGCATCCTCTCCGCTAAGTTCTACTATAAGCCCATGGTCCCTGGCATATTCTGTGGTCTCGATGGCCATCTGCATTACTGCTTTCCTGTCCTTCTTGAGCTTGACGCTGATGTGCAGATCGGATACAGGAGCTACAAGATGAATGGAGTCCACGTCACATGCAAGCGCATAGTCGATGTCAGGCTGCATGATCCTGCAATAGCTGCAGATATCTGCATTTAAACCTTCAGCTGCAATTGCACGGATGGCTTCCCTTTCCCCTTCGGAAGTGATGGCTGACCCGGCCTCGATAATGTGCACGCCAAGCTCATCGAGCTTGCGGGCAATGGCAAGTTTGTCCTCTTTAGTAAGTGCCACCCCGGGCGTCTGTTCACCGTCTCGCAGAGTTGTGTCCAAAAAGCGGATGTTTTCCAATAATAAGACCCCTCACAGGTATTTGTCTGCCGGCCATGGCCAACAGCACCTACATCGATATCTCTATACTATATATGTATATCGATGTATCTATCACGATTGTTCATAAAGGAGAAGCGCAAAAAAAAGGAAAGTTTTGCCTGAGATCCCAGGCATCAGAAATATTTGTCAATGGTCTCGATGGAGCTTACAAGCAGGTCCACACATGCCTTCACATCAGCTGTGTCCACTACTTCCACGGGAGAGTGAATGTAGCGGGTGACCACGCTTATGACACTGGATGGTATACCTGCCCTTGTAAGGTGTATGGCAGTTGCATCCGTGGTACCGCCATCTCCTACTTCAAGCTGATAGGGGATGTGCTTTGAATCGGCCGTTTCCTTCAGCCATTTAAGTACATGGGGCGAAGCAATAAGACCACGGCCGGAGGCATCGGCCACGGTGATGACACCGCCTTTACCCTGTTCCACTGCTGCATCCTTCTTATCGATGCCCGGATGATCGCCTGATATGGTCGTGTCCACCGCAAGGGCTATGTCCGGGTCCAGGCTGAAGGCAGATGTCCGGGCACCTTTGAGACCAACTTCTTCCTGCACCGTTCCCACAGCATACACGGTAGCTTTGATATCCTTATCTGCAAGTTGCCGCATAACTTCCAGGAGTATGGCACAACCAGCACGGTTGTCAAAAGCCTTGCCTGTTATCTTGCCGTTTGCAAGGGCCACTACTTCCCTGTCCATGGAAACAGGTGTTCCTACGCTGATACCCATCTTTTCGGCATCTTCACGGCTTGTGGCACCCACATCGATGAACATGTCCTCGGACCTCACGGGTCTTTTCCTGTCCTCGTCTTTCATCACATGAGGTGGTTTGGATCCGATAACTCCGGGGATCGGGCCATTGCTGGTATGGACCATGACTCTCTGGCTGTGCAGCGTGGGGTCGAACCAGCCGCCTATCTTCACGAACTTCAGGAAACCCTTATCGTCAATATACTGCACCATCAGACCGATTTCATCCATGTGAGTGGCGATCATGATCGACGGTCCGTTCCCTTTTTTAGTGCCAATGAGATTGCCCATCTTATCCGTGGTCAGCTCGTCCACATAGGGTTTAAGTCCCGCCTCCATAATGGCACGGATGCTGTCCTCATGACCGGAAATACCATGTGCATTGGATAACTTCTTCAAAGAATCGATCAGTTGTTCCATATAGACCCTCTTTATCGGGATTAGTGAAGGATAATAGGAACTGCTGGTATAAATATAGATTGATAATATAAATAAAATAGAAAAAAGATGAAGGCTAAGAGGTACTAACACATTTTTGTCGCTAACTGCTTAATTTGGTTGAAATACTGAATGTGAACGAAATTTTATACCAACCCTTATTTTCAAAATTACTGGAGGAACTAAGCAGAAGTAATTATATACTTTAATTATTATATAAGGGGTAGGTATGTTTGTGACAATTTGGGATGTTTTTGAAAATAATTTAGATAACGGTTTGTCAGTACTTACCCATATGAAGATGTACATAACGATAAAACTAGCTCCATCTGTTTGGAATGAAGAAACTACCATCTGCCCCATCTTTCAGTATCATTATTATTTTAACCCGGGAGGATTGGCATATGGCTTCTGAGATAGTGGAACTGGACTCATCTTATGCAGAATTATCTTCTCTGGATGAAGAGAGAAAAAGATATGGAACCGTTTGTGCAGCTAAGATAGCTGTCAAAAAAATATTTGGTTTATCTGCATATTCCAGTTCAATTGAAGATTTTGATCCTGCTCTAATTAATACCCATCCTAATTTTGAAAGGTCTCCTGTTCATAAAAAAACTATTGCTGCTATACCTGCTTACAATGAGGAAAGATTCATCGCTAAGGTCGTCGCCGGATGCAAACCATATGTAGATGAAATAGTGGTTGTCAATGATGGCAGCATTGATGCAACCGCCATGATAGCAACAGCCTGCGGAGCCAAGGTCATTTACCATGAACAGAACATGGGCTATGGTGCAGCCATACGTACCTGCTTTGAGACAGCAAAAAATCTGCAGGCAACAGCAATGGTCATTTTAGATGCTGACGGCCAGCATGACCCTCTGGACATCCAGCAGGTTTTGCAGCCCATCCTCAACGATGAAGCCGATGTCTCCATAGGTTCAAGGTTCATTTGTACTAATAAGCCTGAGATCCCTTTTTATCGTAAGATAGGTATGAAAGTTCTGGATTTCGCCACCAATCGTGGTGGGGATCTGAAAATCACAGATACGCAGAGTGGTTTCCGTGCCTATTCTTCCAAGGCCATTGACACGATAAGGATCGATAACACAAGTATGGCAGCAGGCTCAGAGATCTTGCTGCAGATAAAAGAAAGGAACTTAAGAATAAAAGAAGTACCTATCACTTGCAGGTATGATATTGAAGATACTTCCACACATAATCCGCTGGTGCATGGGGTGGAAGTCCTGGCAAGTATCATACGAGAAGTGGAGTACAAACACCCACTCTTTTATATTGGAGTACCTGGAATGATAATATTCTGTGCAGGATTGCTGAGTGCGGGATTTGTGTTGAGTTCCTATAATAATAGAGGTTATGTGCCATTTGGTCCAGCGATCTTAATGATAATACTTTTTGTAGTGGGTTTACTGGCTATATTCAGTGCTCTGAACTTACATGCAATAACACAATTGTTGCATAAAATGAAAACCTAATATAGTTCTTTTGAAATTCTTGTTCATTCTTTTTAATAGATTCTTGTTCCTCATCTTTCTCCAAAACATTTGCATTATCGTTTTTGCTTTTCTTCAACATCATGAAGGTAATTTTAACCCCAATCATCACTGCTCTTCTTTAAAAGAACAATTCTCTGTATACAAAAATAAAATACACATGGAGAAGAAAGGAAAATAAATAATTCTTCTTCTCTCTATATATTATTATTATTATTATTATTATTATTAGATGTATGCTAGAAATTTTAGATCAGTTTTATCGATTTCGATGGATCACAACAGCATGAAGGGTTATATTAAATCTAATTATATAAGAAGATCTGACTCAAACAGAGTGATATTCTTGTGTGCAGAAAGATTTCAATACGCTTTAATATACCTATTACTCTAAGAAGGATTATTAAATAATGTAGTTTGGTACGACTGAAATAGACAATGCAAGCTTGGAAGGTCATGGTAATTTTCTATATATTTACCACGAGATTAATGAAAAACAACATTTAATGTGGTCAAATGAAAATTATTATAATCACTCAGG
This sequence comes from uncultured Methanomethylovorans sp., assembly GCA_937968035.1. Lineage (GTDB taxonomy): Archaea > Halobacteriota > Methanosarcinia > Methanosarcinales > Methanosarcinaceae > Methanomethylovorans. The sequence goes on along the minus strand of CALBTS010000587.1, from coordinate 19,767 downwards.
GGATATCAAAAATCATTGATTCGATTATAAGATCGAACCATGAAGTCATTGGAATCATAGAGTCTGGACCACGTAAAGAACCACAGGGTTTTAAAAAGCTGATTAAAAAAGCAATCAGTGCTGTATATCTATCATTCAATTCTGGTTCATCATTACGCGATTTTGCAAAGAAGAATAATATTCCCTACTATTATTTCAAAAAAGGGGATGACAAAAATCTTGAAGACTGGATCAAAATGAAATCCCCAGATCTGGTAGTTGTTTATTCGATGTCGCAATTATTAAAAGAAAACATATTATCCATACCAAAAAATGGCCTGATAAACCTTCATTTATCTTACTTACCAAACTATAGAGGACCAAATCCAATTTTTTGGATGTATTATGATCACATACTCGATCCTGGGATCACTGTACATTATATAGATAAAAATGAAGATATGGGAGATATTATCTGCCAGGATAAGGTCAAAATAAATATAGGGGATACATTAAGCACGTACAAAGAAAAAATGTATCCAAAGGCATCAGAGCTAATTTTGAAAGCAATCGAAGACATCTCAAATGGAACGGCACCTAGGTCGAAACAGCCAACAGAAAGCCCTACAGTTAGAGCTAGAAATATAAATCCTGAAGAATATGCAGAACTTGTAAAATGGAACGAATGGGACGTGGAGCAATTGTTTCATTTTTTGAGGGGAACACCACAATACCATGACCAGCTATTAAATAGACAATATTTATATAATTTGGGTACCAAAATAGAAATAATTAATTACGAAAGGGATGCTGTTTCAAAATCGAAGATTGGAAAAATTGAATATGAAAATCGTATGCATTACTTGATCTGCAAAAATGGAAAAATATACATGAACATCTCTTTTAGTTTAATGACATTGTTAAAACGAATAGTATTGTAAAATCCCTAAATAACTATCAACTATAAATAAACACATGTGTCGTAACTATATTCAGGTAAAAGAAAGGCGTTTCAGTCAAAAGTGATAAAACATGGACTTGGTTGAAAACAAGATAGTATTTAATGTCGGCAACTATCAGAAGCAATATATCGATCAACTCCAGGAATAATAAAATTTTGTGGAAACGTCTAGAATGCTTTTTCAGAAATGCTCAAGGGACATGTAAAAAGAGTATTCATAGGAGTACGAATATGATGTCTGATGTTGAAATCAGAATATTGAAAAAAGATGAATATGGAAAATGGGATGGATTTGTAAATAAGTCACATCATGGAACCATTTTCCATAATAGTGATTGGTTGGGTACATGTAGTGAAGTCCTGAATAAAGATTTTAAAATACACGGTTTTTTCGATGAAGAGGAGTTAATTGGAGGATGTGCCTTCTTTATAGAACGGGTCAAAGGTCTATTAATAGGTTCTTCATTCTGTGAAATGACCCCCTATTTTGGATTGATATGGGAAGGGGCTACTGAAACTAAACTAAGGAAAGAAGAGATGCTTTTTAGAGAATTCATGAATTCATTTCAAAAGCAAGTAGAGCAACAGTTAGACAGGACCTATATTATCAATCCGCCAGGTTTTATGGATGTGAGGCCATTTGCACAGAACGGCTACAGAACTGAAATAAAATATACATATTATCTAAAAACGAAAAATATTACAAAATCAAAAGGGACTCAAAAAATTATAAATGGTGCGAGAAAGAAAGGAATATATATTGAAAAATCAGATGAAATTCAAGAGTATTCTAAATTATTGGAAAAAACGCTTCTACGCAAAAGGATACAATTTCCACGATCAAAAGATTTAATGCTTCGATTGTACAATAAATTTCATGATAAAAAACAGGCAGAACTTTGGATAGCGAGGACTAAAGACGGGGAGGTTGCTGCTGGAGAAATTATATTAAATGATCCAAAAATGGTAAACCGATGGTCAGCAGCTACAAACATTGAACTTGGGAATACCGGAGCTAATGCTTTACTTCTAGATACTGCATTTTTAGAATATGATATGAAAGGTTACGAAACCATCAATCTGATGTGCGCAAATGTTCCCAGCCTTACTCAATTTGTTTCAGGTTTTAATCCAATATTAGTGCCTTATTTCTCATTAGAACGAAATAATAAAAAGTATGAAATTGCAAAACAATCAAGTGATATATTCAAAAAAACAACTAATGGCATAAAAGGCATTTTTATGAATTTCTGTTAATTAACGATTAATTCGAAGAGAAAAGCGTCAATTCCCTGAAGAATGAGATTGCGATCTAAATAATGATGAAGATTGCTAAGAGCATTTATGGCTTCTCTGTGACAAGAAGCAGGATCCGTAATTGCAGAATATAGGCTAGTGCCATTTATAACAGTTTTTTATGTAGCCTTATTTTAATAGATCCTCACATATATCAAGTACTTTTTCTGATACTGCTTTCCAACTTTGGGATCTTTGTACATAATTGCGGCCATTAAAACCCATTTTTTCCCTTAAATATGGATCAGAGAGGAGTTGTAGTACAGCAGTACTAAATTCGTTAGGATCTTCCGGGTTCACCAACAAACCACTATTTATCTGCTCAAGTACTTCAAACCCATCGAGCCTGCTAGCAATAACAGGCTTTCCGCAAGCCATATATTCATAGAGTTTTAAAGGAGAATAACCGGATTTAAGAGGTCTTTTTGGAACTACACAAACTTCACATGCGTTTATGTACATTGAAACTTGTTCATAAGGAACAGAACCTGTAAAAATGTAATTCCTACTCACATTTAAACTTTCTGCAAGAGTTATCAACTTTTCTTTCAGGACTCCATCACCAACTATTAAAAAAGTGGTATCTGGTTCCTTTTCTAAAATACTAGGTGATGCCTGTATTAAATATTCAACGCCTTGCCATGGGGCAAGATTGCCTGCAAAGCACACATGACTTTTACAGACATCCAGATTTAGTTCTCTTTTAGCTTTTTGACTATTCATCGGTCTAAATAAATCGATATTAGCACCATTATTGATTACATGGATTTTGGATCCAGGGATATTATACCTTTTACTAAGTTCTTCTTTTATGTTCTGAGTGACTGTTATTATTCTATTGCAATGTTTGCAATTAAAGGATGCAGAAGCAATAGATAAACTCAAAAAAACTTTCTTGATCGAAAATTTTGAAACAACATCTATTTCATCATTGATCAAACCGTTTACTTCAACTACCGAAGGGATACCAATCAATTTGCACAGTATGAGTGGAAGGAATGAAATAGAATCTTGACGAATGTATACTATACGAGGCTTTTTATGTAGCATGAAACGCAGCATCATAAAAGACAAAAATATTTCATAAGAGGGAGTAGCAAAATTTTTCACATGTAATACAGGAACCCAGTATATGTAATTTTCATCGAAATCATGTCGCTTACTATTCATAACAAATAACTTTAAAGGAACTTTATTTGCCATGTTTTTTGCTAATTCAATTATATGTGTATTTGATCCATCTTTAGAATTTAAAGTACCGTAATATAAAATATAGATCTCAGTGTCATTTGATAACATAAAACCTCTGTTTCATATTTAGTTGGTTGAATTCGCGTTGTATCAATTATTATAATACAGAGAAACATCTGAATTCGAATAAATTTTATTGGTTGCGTTCAAATAAGAATATAGTTTATTTCTATTCTCAATAGTGTTATAGTAGGAATAATTTGGTTCAGTTCTTGATTCAGGATCCTCGCTTCCGAAATATAGACCTCTTTTTGAGAACTCTCTATCGCGTATTAATATATAACCACTGTATATGGCAATGTTATCAACATGATCTATTTTCATAGAATTAAAGTAAGGGACATGCAATGCAGTAGATTTGTCGAATTTAGCTGGAAAATACCTTGAAGTTGGATGATCTGAATGAATAGAAGATCCAAAGGGAACTTTATGATCAACAAAATTAAAACCATTCACTTCGGTCGAGATGAAATATTCATGGACAGGAGTGATCCAAATATCTTCGGAGTCAGAAATGCTGTAAACTAGGGAGATAAATGTAAAAATGAAAAGTAAAACTATTATTACAGCAAAACTGAACCTTTTCAAATAATCAGATTCCACTGGAACTTTGATCAGAAATAAATATACGCCTAAACCCATTGCAAATGCTATGAAAGGACTAACGAACAGTAAGATGCGATCCATCTGATAGAGTATCACCAATTGCCAGATGCTGTCCAAAGGATTCGGGGCATACAATACAAATGAGAACAGTGCAACTAATCCAAAGACGGAAGCATAATTGTTTTTATAGTTCTTCAAGATGTACAAAATTGCGATCAGCATAAAAAACATACATATAGATCTATCCATAAGTCCCAATGTGTTTAACCATTCGTGCTTGACAACTTCCGCACTATGCATGATTGAAACGGAATCGAGGTTTTTGAGTTCTAATCTAACTCCTATCTGATACTTAAAAAAAGAGTATGCAACGAGAAGCCAATAAGAGATAAATATAATACCAAATAACAAAACATAATCAAGTTTAAGATATCTCTTATTTTCACTGATAACTTCCGAAATAGAAATTATAAGGAAGATCACCATGATCTGGATCAAAGATACCTGATGGATCAGTGCTAAAAATATAGCCATATATATAGAGATTAAAGTAAAAATTGCTTTGTGTTTTATGTAACTGTTTGAATAGATCAAATATAAAATTATTACAAAACCAATAAAAGCCATTGTCCTCGTGATCACATTTACACTATAGTATAAGAACACTGAACTTGACGAATATAGTAAACAAGATAAAAGAGCGGTCTGTGGGTTCCCGCACACTTTCAAAAAAACATAATATAGAAAGATGCTTGTCATCGCAAACATTGGGGCTGTTATTAGAAAAAGAGAGGTTTTCACAGATAAATTCAACATGTTAGCTGCTTCTGCTATCCAAATGTGATATAAAGGAAAATAAGCATAATCATTTAAAGAAAAGGGTATTATGCGACCTGAAATATATGTGATTAATGCCATAAAAGTATGGGGCATCAGGTCTGTCGTTCCGAAGTACAGGTCATAGTTCAGAGTAACACTATAAGCAAAATTTAGTGTAAGCAGAAATATTTTAATTAGTATGGTTTTATGATCTGGGTTTCTTGACAGGATTTGTAATGTGACGAGCAAATAACTTATAGCAATACTAAAAAAATAATACCAAGGTCTGCTATTATACAATAGAACAATGCTTATTGAAGCAAAATAAACAATCCAAAACATGCGATTTAAAAGGGTTTCCCTTATAAAAGTAAAATCAAGTTTCTGGTTTAAAGGAATTATTTCATTTTTGATGCGAATAACCCAATAACAGGATGCTAACGCTGGAATTGCAATTATCATTCCCCTGACGGCAGAATTTATCTTTCCGGCCGCGATCATCCATATGCATGTACTAAAAACAGAAAATGAAATAAGATAGGGAAGAATTAGAGGCAAATAATGCATCAGATAACTGTTATATCGTTTTAGTTCCATTACAATCCCTGATGAACAATTTTATTTGCAGACAGATGTATATAGAACCTGAAAAAATGTTTACTACCGATTATGGATTCTTTCCAATACTTTTCATTAATTAGCACATACATTTTAATTTCTCTCAGAGGCTAGATAAGGAAAATATCTGCGAGTATTTCTGAACAACCGATTCAAATGAATATTCTTTGACAACATGATTGATCGCTTCTCCAGAAATTGCTGCGAGGTGATCATTGTTAAGGGATTCTATTATCTTGTCAGCAATGCTGTATGGGGAATTGTCCTTTAAAATAAAACCTGTTCTGTCATTTTCGATCAGATCAGGTATTGAACCCACAGGAGTCGCTAAGACCGGGGTTCCACAAGCCATCGACTCAAGAACTATATTTGGCAGTCCTTCAGTGTATGAGGGTAATACGAGTATCTTCAGTTGATTAAGGTAAAAGGGTAATTTGTCATGAGGAATCCATCCAAGTATGTCAACTTGCGCCTGTAAGTTATGTTCTCTTAAAAAAATATTTATACTTTCTTTTAAGGGACCATCTCCTATGATCAAAAACTTCAGATCACTTCTTTTTCCAAGAATAATGGGGATCGATTCGATGAAATTCAGAATTCCTTTTTCTTCACTTAATCTGCCAACATATCCAACCATATTATCTCTATGATCAAATGCTTTTTTTAGCATGAACTTATCAAGCTGTACATACTCACCCGGAGCATAGACTATTTTACTGCTGTACTTCGATAAGCTGAGATAAGAAGATAAGGAGGGAGAGCTCAAAATAATTTTACTTGAACTGATCTGTGTAATATCTTCCATCAATTTAACGATCACAGGGAAAGTTCTTTTTAAGAAGCTGTTTTTTTGATACATCAATTTTGTTCTTGAGTATTCTGAAGCCGGGTTCACCAGAACAGCCTCTTTACGGAGAGTCCTGCAAATAATTATTGGAAGAAAGAGCGTGCCGGAAACGAAAAAAAATCCACTGTCTACTTTTCGGCTAACAGACAGGATCTTAAAAGAAATTTCTAATTGTGCTCTTACAATGGACATTATTTTTAAGAAAATATTATCCTGAGATTTTACAGAGAGTACTATAAAATGTATATTATCTGATGAAGGAAGATGCTCTTTTGTATAATTATCAGAGATAAAGTACATGCGCTTATCTAATTCTCTGAAAATATCTGTAATATTAGAGATGAGAATACTGGTACCACTTAAGTGAGCATAGGAAACACCGGCAACAATACAGACAGACGATCGCACATCACATGCATCTTGGCTCTGAATATTACCACATCCTTATTCCATCTTGCAGACCTTTCAATGAAAGCACTATTTGAAGCTGTTACCCACGAATATGCATGTTTTGTTGATTTGTCAAAGATAATCTTTCAATCAAATATTTTACATATGCTTCTGTAAAAACCATATTTTGTATTATTTTTAGATAAAACATAATAAGGGGCTAATTTGGGATTAAATGCTGACATATAGCTTGCTAAGTGGGGAACATTAGCTGTCATCATATTTAGTTCCTTAAAATTCCTATCCTTTAATTCTTTCAGAATATTATAGGTTAATAAAGTCGATGCAGCACTGCTTTTGAAAGCTCTGTTTGAAGCTGCTACCCACAAATATGCACGTTTGCTATCCCAGACAACTATTTCTGCGGATGCAGCCTCCCCCGATGGCATCCGTGCAACCCACATATCAGCTTTACCAGTGTTATGCAGAGTATCAAGGACATGTTCAATAAAACGAAATGGAACCGGAGGCTTTAGACCATGTTTATTATATGTATCTTTCCAGAGATCATAGAATACTTGAGCAGAACATTCATTATAGATCTGAACTCCATTCCTTAGAGCCTTTTTTATATTGTTCTTTACTGTTTTAGATATCGTATCTTCGATGTTCTTAGTCAGATCGAAGTAGTACGTATATTTAACATTTGCAGTCCAGTCTTCGTGAGTAAATGGTCTCACGTCTACGAATTCCGGGGGATTGGCAATGAAGGCCCCATCTATCTTCTTGGATCCCATATAGGCCAGGATGCTTTGAACGACACTTGTTTGGAAGGATTCCATCTCATGGGTCTTGTTTTGATCATATAGATCTTTTATAACAAAGCCTCCATAAGGTGTTATATTGAAAGCAGTTGATCCAATGTTGAATGATCTGAAACGTTTACTTAGAAAAGAGCAACCACCAATCAATTCGCCTTCTTTAAAACAACCGTATAAATGTTGATGGTACGAACATTTTGGATCACCAGACATTTTTAACCAGTCGGTAGTATGAAATAGCGTACCATGAAGAGACTCTTCAACCAGATTATCCCATAATTTATATTCGCTGGAATCAAGATCTCTTACATCAAGTTTTTTCATCCATTTTCCTCTTTTTATCATTTTGAATAATTATACTTCGATACATCTGTTATAATATCTAAAAAACAAATGCATAATATAGAGAGATAATGTCAATTCCATTTTTCAAGCAGTTTTTTTGATTTTAGATCAGAGCATTGGAAGTCAACTACAACAAGACGTCTTACAGTAGTATTATCAGATCAATTATATTATAATATATTATATTATATTAATCTTACTCGACAACTCATTTATTTGTGAAAGCACACCAAAATATCTTCTTAGATGTGTGTTCTACTACAATGCTCTTCTTTAGAACAGTTTCAGAGAATGCCAATATTTAGATTGCAGACAGATAAACACTGATACCTTACTAACAATGCAGGAAGTAAGCGGGCTTCATATCAAAAGGTGGAATCTTTTTAAACTCGAGAAAAGAGAATGAGTAAAACGCCTTTGACAACTCACACTCCTGCTTAAAAATATCATCAAAGCTACCAACCAATCAGCCCATTGCAGCCTGCTCCAAAGGGATTTTAGATCACAAGCCCATTATTTTAGTAGTTGATTATTAAGATCAATCTGATCTCTTATGGAATGGTTACATTTTCTCATATAACTGCAGAAGTCTCTGTTCCATAATACTCCAGTTGTATTTCATTTCAAAAGCTTCTCTGCCGTTTTTTCCCAGTTTTAAACAGCTGGATCTATTGTCTTTTAAGTAGAATAGTGTATTTCTAAGTTTTGATGTATCATTATATGGTATAACAACACCACAATCCGTTTTTTGAACAAGTTCTGACATTGTTGTTTCTTCATTCACGATAATTGGTTTAGCACACATCATTGCCTCGAACAGCTTATTAGAACTTGCTAGTCTGTTGTTAGGAATCACAGGATCGTAATATGCAAATATAGCATCTGCCTCTAAAGTCAGATTCAAATATTTTTTGTAATCAACCCAATCAATAAATAAAACATTTTTCATGGAGCTAAACATCGGTTCAAAGGTACTTAGATCCGGTCCCGTTCCAGCTACAATAAAACAAATGTCATCTTTGTCCCTAATTGCATTAAGCAATTGACCAAGTCCTCTGTCCTTTGCAATTGTTCCACCATAGAATATTGTAAAAATGTTGCTTTCCTCAATTAAAAACTCATCTGCAGATATATCTATAGGACAGTTCATAATTATTTCTAATTTCTTGACTTTCGCACCTTTTATTTGAACGAGCCTTGATTCATCTACCAAAATAGTAGCATCAGTGAACTGTATACAAAACAATTCAGTCCGTTTGACCAACTTTCTGACAAATGAAGGAATGGATGAAGGCAATGCTTCTGAATAAAAATCAAAGATATCATAAACCACTTTGTTATGTTTTAGCATTTTCGAAACAATTGCCGGAACAAGAGTATCAAAATCGCATGCATGAACGATATCATAAGGGTGCTTTAATAAGAACATTAATTCGTGCAACCACCAAACGAACATATATGCTATAAGTGAGGGTCTGCCATATGGAGCTTTAAAACCAAAGTAATTGATAGTTATCCCATCATATTCTTCAGAATAAGAACGATTATTATCCCTGTTCCAATACAATATGCTTACCGAATATCCAGAACTTGCTAAACTACTGGCTTCTTTTAAAACCCTCGTTGGGCTTGTAGAAGATCTTACTAACAAGACATTTTTCATTGACTCACCTGTAAAAATAGAAGCCGGTATGCAAAAGTGGTCTCGGAAGCTTCATCATCTGTACAACACCTTTCAATATATGAGGGGTGTTAGTGAAATTACTTTTCATCTCACACCACCTGAAACAAGTCTAATCATACCGTTCCAGAAACCTAGTGTATATGAAACATGTTCTAAAGCGAAAACTAATGGTACCGATAGCAGGTACAATAGTTTTTTATGGTTCATAAATAAAAGGAGATCAAAAATAATTAAAATGATCAGATAAAGTGAAATCATGAGAAAAAAAGCCTCTTTTAAAACAAATAAGAACACAAATGACAATAGAGCTAAAACAGGTGGCACGACTTGAAGATCCAAAAGTTTATTCTGAGCACGTCCTTTACCAAAAGTATACATCCTTTTAGCAAAATCCTTTAATCCTCTGTCCTGGTTATGGAAAACAATTGCTTTTGGAGTATAGAGGATCTTACCGTATTTAAGCAACCTTTTGTTTATTTCTGTATCTTCATTAATTCTAAGGGCAGCATCGAAATTTCCTACATTTAGCAGATCAGTTAACCTGTACATCGAATTACAGCCACTGATACTTTTTACATATTTCTTTGTGGAAAAAGCTCTGTCTTGGACAGAATTTGCACTTCCGAGGAAAGAATCAAGGGTAAGAGAAATAGATTCTTTCCAAATACCCTTACCTACATTTACAGTTGCCCCTCCAGCTCCCACAATATGTTCATTCAACTCATTTAGAAGATTTTCAAGCCAATCTGATCTAGGAATACAATCTGAATCAGTAAATGCTACATATTGTCCTGTAGCATGCTCAACTCCCTTTTTACGTGCTCCCCCAACTGTGGCATATTCTTCATATAGTATGACCACATTGAATTTTTTAGCTTTATCTACAGTATTATCTGTTGAATGACCATCGACTACAATTATTTCATAAGGAGCTACTGTCTGATCAGAAACCGCCTGTAGACATTCCTCTATCTTACTTTCTGCATTTTTTACAGGAATTACGACCGTCACTTTAGGTATATTGGACATATGAGCACCATTTTCAAAGACAATGTTATTTCATTCCATATTTACACGATTTTTTCATTATCTATATGCTTTTCCTGTATGAACAGATAGTTTACTTCTGGATGATCTTGGTAGACATGGATAGTTGTTCATCTCAGATGCTTAGTTACACAATCATCTCAATTTTCCTTCTTTCCGTCTCCTCTCCACATTTTTGTAACCAGTCAGTCTTTCAAGGAGCTTGATGTCATTGTGACTGTCAACTTCGGTCTCTGGCCTGCATCAGACCACTCTGAGCTGTAGAAAGCAATGTAATTGCCGTTCTCTGTCCTGGCCTTGAGGAAGAAGCCAGTGTTCTCATACGTACCATTTATATATTCCTGCACAAGCTGTGTGACATCGAAGTCATAGTATTTGTTACCAGGCATTGTGGTAGCCTGGAAGATTACTGAAGCATACGGAACATTGCCTTGAGGAACACCATTCTTATCGAACCAATTTCCTCCCGGTTTAGTCCAGAGAGTATCTGAGGCACGATTATTCCAGCTAACATACTTCGTATCCCATTCGACAGGCCTGTATATTTCCACTACAGTATCAGAAGTGCGAGTTTTTGAAGCAGGGTAATACCAGTAGAGAGAAAGTGTCGCCTTAGAGATAGTATCCGCAGTGCTGTATCCGTTAAGATCGAACCACATCAGATCCCTGTAACTGGTCGTATCAAGACTGCCAATGTCAATATAGTTGGAGCTGGAAAGGACAGTGTTCGGAGATGATTGGCGCAGTCTGTTGTCAAAGTCTGGCACAGATGAGGTAGTGATTGTGGGGTTGCTGACAACTACCTGTAATGTGTCTGAATCAGTTCGACCATCAATATCTGTAACAGTTAAGGTCACAGTATAATTGCCTGCAGCATTATATGCTTTTAAAACTGTTACACCAGTGCCTTCAGAGGTTATGCCATCTGATGCGTCAAAGTCCCAAGAATATGAAGATATTCCTTTATCATCAGTGGAAGCACTACCATTGAACGTAACAAATGAACCTGTTATAGCAGCCTTATCAAAGCCAGCGTCTGCAACCGGTGGTTCATTCACATGGGCTGATGTGATGCTTACAGTCAACTTTGGTCTCTGGCCTGCATCAGACCACTCTGAGCTGTAGAATGCAATGTAATTACCATTTTCTGTCTTTGCCTTGAGGAAGAAGCCAGTGTTCTCATACGTACCATTTATATATTCCTGCACAAGCTGTGTGACATCAAAGTCATAGTATTTGTTACCAGGCATTGTGGTAGCCTGGAAGGTTACTGAAGCATACGGAACATTGCCCTGAGGAACACCGTTCTTATCGAACCAGTTACCTCCCGGTGTAGTCCAGGGAGTGTTCCAGGTGACATATTGTGGATCCCACTGCATTGGTCTGTAAACTTCAACTACACTATCATAAGCACGTGTATTTCCAGCAGGATAATACCAGTATATTGACAGGGTTGCCTGGGATATGGTATCCTTTGCATTGTATGCACTAAGATCGAACCACATCACATCTCTGTAATTGGTAGTGCCAAGCCTTCCGACATCAATGTACTTTGAACTAGATAGAACACTGTTAGGAGAAGACTGACGCATTCTGTTGTCGTACTCCGGCGTATGAGCGATGGTCGTTGCAGGAGTAGTGACAATTACCTGCAGCGTGTCTGATCCGCTCTGACCATCAGTGTCAGTAACAGTAAGCGTCACTGTGTAATTCCCTGTAGCTGTATATGTTTTAGTAGCTGTAACTCCTGTGGCCTCAGTACTTATACCATCTGCAGCGTCAAAGTCCCATGAGTACAAGGCTATGCCATTGTCATCAGAGGAGGCGCTGCCATCAAAGGTAACCATGGAATTTACAAAAATGTTGTTAATATCAGGACCAGCATTCGCGATGGGTTCACTATCTTGTACCGGAGCCGAAGAAACACTTTTAGATGCCTCTTCGGTATTACCGTATCTGCCGACATTGATCCTATTACCATTCTCGGCTGGCTCCTTATCATATGGAGAGGTTATTGAACCGGCATCTATCAAAGGGCTGTATACAGGATCATATACCCATGCTGCACCTGCCCATCTTCCTTCTTTGCTCTTTAAATGATAATCCCTGGAACCTGGAGGAATATCCGGACCTGCATTGCAGAACATGGGGTCTACGTTGAGATTATCTGACATTTTGAGCCATGGTCCTGTGGTAGGATATATCTGACCATTGTCGTTATCATAAATATCGTTGTTCTCAACAATGAAGTGAGCATAGGTAGTATTCGTATTCCAGATCCCGGCACCGGAGTGAGGTACAGCAGCGTCTGTCCGGCTGCCCATGATCACATTGTTCCTGACATAAGTATAGAAATGTGTTTTCTGGGTGGGGCCGGATTGTACATACCATCTGATCCCGTCCTGGCCCGGATCATCGATAACATTGTTCTCGATGATAGTATTGTTGAAGTTGCCAATAACTATTGCGGAATTCGAGTAACCGGTATCGATGGAATACTGTCCTACGTTGGTGAAAGTGTTATGGTGGATGTATACGTTCTGTGCCCTGATCACATCATCGTCATATGTGGCATCTAACTGTATGCCTGCACCGTTGGAAGTATACAATTGATTGTTGTATATCTCTATGTGATCAAATCCCTGAACACCAGGTTCGGATTTATCTAATTTGATCAGCGGTCCTGTAGAATCCCAATCTATGAAGGAGTAGAAGGTGTTGTCATGGATGGTCTGATGCGAACCACCCTGCGACCTTGCAGCGGAATCGGTTCTTGCCATTATTGAATTATATGCTGTTTCTGTGTTATTTGTAAAAATATAATATACTCCATCGTGGCCAAGCTTATACACATCATTGTACAGGAACTTTACATCACTACAATCTTCGGCTCTTAGCCCATCACCGTTTCCCCATTCCAGACGCATGTGTGATACTTCCACGTTAGAAGCAGCTTTGAAACTTATCATGTTATGGTAGCCCAGTCCTCTGCCTACGCTTTGGAACTCGCTGTTCCCATTTATTTCAAAACCAGTAACTGTTAAGTTATCAGCACCATATATATTACATATCATGGGAACACCGATACCCCATATGGCTCTTGGATCGGCGTTGGCCACTAATTTCACGCATGCATCGGGATCACCTGTTAGTATTGTGTTTGCGCCCATCACTAAAGTGCCATCTATCCAATATGTATTGTTACCACTGAGGTATACAGTGCCTCCGCCCATTCTGCTGATCCTGAAAAGCGCCATGTTTATCTCAATATGATCGTTCATGCCGTCACAGTTATAGTCTGCAGTTCCATCGGTGTTAATATACAAAACCGGAGTTCTTATATATTCACCTTTATCAAGCTCCTTTGTAAAATTATTCTGAATGGTGTCATTGATCATATTCATGTAATAGTGTTCAGTCTCGTTAGTATCCGTATCGATGATGGTCCTATCGTACACATTACATCCTAATAAGAGAACGATGCTTAGAACTATAGTAATAGACCAGAAAAAAGCGTTGTTTTTCTTCATTTTTCACTAATTCCTTTCACAATTCATGGAAAAATATGTCAATTACCAGCGACTAAGGCCTCAGGAGTGATCAAGAGGATAATAAATTATTAATTAATACAATAGCTTTGAGTATATAATACTTAGGTGACATATTCTAATAACCAAGATAATTGGTTTTTGACCGTCATAAAGGATTTACGACATAGCACATAAAGAAGAAATCATTGAAGATTTCCATGCTTCTCTTGGCATTTGATACATTTTGAATCATCATTATTTGCGGACTTCCTCAACATTGAGTGGGTAACTACATTTATTTGCCTTTAAGTTCCAAGTATCATGTAACTCACATACACAATGAAAATCGTAATTTAATGCTCAATACTGTCTATTACAGTTAAAGAGACTGTACAAGAAGAGAATCGATGATCAAAAACATTTGCTTGCATTTTTATAAAAGTTCTATGTTGACATGCTTGTTTCCCACCTATAACTGTCACGTAACTTGAAATTGTCAGCAAGGCTACTAAGAACCCCCTATAGCCATAATACTGGCCACTACTTACAGTTTCCTTGAAAGAACTCGGAGGAATGAACAATAACCACAGAGAAATATTGACGTTACTTTTTATCTATGTGAACTCTTGTGGTCCAATAAGATACAGATTTTCTACAGAGCCGGAATTTTATGACATTGGGTTTACTGCATTTTTTGAGATTAGGATGTTTTCTCTATGATAATGATGAGCATTATTATCATATATTTGACTATAGATAATTCTATATATAGGCAGTGACATTTTCAACATGAACATAGGACAAAAAAGGGTTCTGTGCTCGGTAAAGGTGGAACTGGTACTTAGGAAAACGGAGTGATTTTATGGAACTTATTGAAGTCAAATGTGTTGTTTGTGGGTCTCCTATCTATGTATATGAAGATTATATCAAAGACCGTATGTATTGCACGTTACATTGTCTAAATGTTTCTATCACTTCAGAGAAACAACAAATGGTCTGAGATCCATTCCTCAGCTTTCATCTTTTTTATCATTGCCATGTCTTTTCAAGAAATTATCGAGTATGTATGGATTCTTACAATGGATCCTGAGTAAACACGGGATGCTCGAATATTATATATCTTATAGATGCCTACTCAAAATGACATGCAAAAAATACTCATCACCGGTGGATTAGGTCAGGTTGGCAGTTATCTCGTGGATGCACTGCATGAAAAAGCGAAGATCACAGTGCTGGATAATTATTCCTCTACTACAAGGGAAGCTGTACCTCCGGAAGTCAATGTGATAAAAGGTGATGTTAAGGACAGGATGGCTGCAGACCTTGTAAACCAGAACGATGTTGTTATTCACACTGCAGCCCAGATAAGCGTCACAGCCTCGATGAAAGACCCTCTGTTCGATGCACAGAACAACGTATTTGGTACACTTAACCTGCTGGAAGCTGCCCGCAGATCCTCAATATCTAAGTTCATTTACATAAGTTCCGCAGCTGTATACGGAGATCCCATTAATGTCCCCATTACAGAATCACATCCTCAGGACCCTCTTTCTCCTTACGGTGCCAGCAAGCTGAGCGGAGAAAAATACTGTATGATGTACAACAAGGCCTTCGGCCTGCCCTCCTGCTGTATACGTCCGTTTAATATCTATAGTCCCAGGCAGGATCCGGGTAATCCGTATTCCGGCGTAATATCCCGTTTCATTGAGAAAGCCAGAGCAGGACAAAGTCCTGTCATCTTCGGGGATGGTACTCAGACCCGGGATTTCATCTCAGTTCATGATATAGTGGATATAATACAGCTCTTGCTTGAAAAAGAAGATGCCAATGGCCATGTATTCAATGCCGGTACAGGTAACAGTATCACTGTAAGCGAGCTTGCAAATATGGTACTTGAAACATTCGATGTGGACGTCCCGGTGCGGTACATGCCTGAAAGGCCCGGAGACATAAAATACAGTTGTTCTGACATTTCCAAAGCGCGGAAAATACTTGGATTTGAACCAAAGGTCTCTCTCAGGGAAGGTCTGATGGAATTTGCTGAATAACTTGAAGAAGCCACAAGTATGGTGACAATAAGGTCGGATAATGACTTTTAAGATCACAAAGTTCAAGGTATTTGTATCATTGAGCGTGCTTTATGCTCTGGCTATCTTTTATCTGTCAGCACAATCTGATATTGACATTCCCAGAAGTATCACTCATCTGCCGATCCTGTACCGGGTCCGCCCAGCTATTGGGTCTTGGACTAATGCCTGTCATAGACCTTGTGCACTATGCCTATGAACATAACATAAAGCATCTTTGGGACAAGAAGAATAAAAAAACGATAGATGAGTTTAAAAGAGTAAAAAAGAAAAAGGAGAAAGATCACTTCAGAGAGTGACTGTTCTTATCTCCTCTGCCTATTCCCTTATAGACAAAACCTGCATTAATGAACCTGTCAGGGTCGATCACATTGCGGCCATCGATGATCACAGGCTGTTTCTTTCCCATCTTCTGCTTGATCTGTTCAGGGGTCAGGCCGAAATATTGCTTATGTCCTGTAAAGATAACAACCACATCGGCTCCTGTCAGCACCTCATCGATATTGGCATGTATATCTATGCCGGGATAGTGGACCACGTGAGGGTCATGCACTTTTATTTCACAGCCAGCCTGTAGCACCATATCCCTGTATGGTTCTGAAGGAGGATTGCGGGCATCGTCGGAATCGTTCAGGAATGCCCAGCCTAACATAGCGATCTTGATGCCTTTTGGCTTTTTACCGATCCTTTCCAGAGCCTTGACAGTGAGATTGAACATATGCTTTGGCATAAAGTCATTTACCCTTCTGGCAAGCACATAGATGGACTCAGCATTTTCCGGATAGTCCAGCGGTTCTATACCCAGGGTGACACCGCGCTCCAGATGATATGTATCCTTGGTCAGACAGTGTCCGCCGACCCCTGCTCCAGGGTACAGGATAGCTCGTGTGATACCCTCGCCTTTAAGGCTTGCAATACCGGCGCGCACATCATATACATTGATGCCCATAGCTTCACAGTACAATGCAAGCTGGTTAGCTGCTGCTATCTGCAGGTCCCTGAAAGTGTTCTCAGCGGTCTTGGTGACCTCGGCAGCAGTAGCTGTCATGGGTATTACCTTGCCTTTAGTGAGCACAGGTGTATATAGCTCAACTGCCCTCTTTGTACAAACATCATCAATACCACCCACGATCCTGTCGTGCTCCCTTATGTTCTGCAGAAGCCTTCCGACCATAACCCTCTCAGGAGCATGCGCCAGTGCAAAGTCCTCGCCTGCAACAAGACCTGATTCCTTTTCCAGGATCTCCCTTGCCATACCGATGGTAGTACCGGGGGTTATGGTGGATTCAAGCACTACAAGCATACCTTTCCTGAGATTCTTGCCAACGTTCTTTATACCTTCGATAAGTGCAGTAAAGTCCGGCAAGAGGCTCTTTGGGTCCTCGAAAGGTGTCTGGATAGCCAATGTAACAGCATCAAGCTCGCTGATCCTTGAGAAATCAGATGTACAGGTGAACTTGCCTGCCTTTACTACCTTCTGCAGCAGATCTTCAAGTCCTGGCTCCTCACCTTTCAGGGGGCTTTCTCCCCTGTTAAGCATGTCTATCTTGTATCCTGAAGAAGATGAAGCTCTCTGGAAACCCAGTACATGATCAAAGCAGGGAGCATCTGCAAACAGTGCAGCTGCCGGGATACCCACATATCCCATGCCGATAACACCTATTTTCTTGATCGGCCCTTTCTCCTTAAGTATCTTTATTAATTTCTCGCTCATTATAATTCACTTTCCTTTTTTATTAAATATCTATCACTTTTTCTTCATGATATGATGTAATAGCGGCCATACATGCCTCCAGGGCATGTTTTCCATCCTCTCCATTTGGATGTGGCTGTTCTTTATTGGCAACACACCGTACGAAGTATTGAAGTTCATTGAGCAGTGGCTCCTTTGGCTCGACCTTTGCCTCACGTACCCATTCCTTGTCGTGGAGCACAAGAGATTGCTTGAGATAATCAAGATATGCAACACCTGCAACACCCACTGCGGTGAGAGTGCGTACTTTATGCGGCGTGAGCCAGTTCACGTCCACAAGACCTGAATAATCATGCTCGAAACGCAGGTGTATGGATGCATGGTCCTCGGAAGAATGAATGTTAGCTCCTGCTATAGTATAGACCTGGTCTATCTTCTTACCATACAGATAAGAAATAATATCCACATCATGCACTCCAATATCCAGAATGACACCCACATCCCTAATTCTGGGGTTATAGGCACCCACCCTTCTTGTGGAAATGGATACTACCTTCCCTAATAGTCCGGACTCTATGATCTGCTTGAGCTTGATCACAGCAGGATTGAACCTCTCGATGTGCCCCACCATGAGCATCAATCCCTTTTCCTTGGCAGCATTGATCATCAGGTCTGCATTTTCAAGAGTGTCTGCAATTGGTTTTTCTACAAGAACATTAACTCCCGCATTCAAAGCGTCCAATGTTACCCCTGTATGCATTTTGGTGGGCACGACAATACTGACGGCATCCAATCCCTGGGCCAATAGCTTCTTATAATCCGTATAAGGCGTGGTGTTGAAAGTATGGGCAAGCTCTTCAACAAGTTCTTTGTTCACATCAGAGATACCAACCAGCTCTACGCCATCCATCTCACTGTAGATCCTTACATGGTTCTTTCCCATGGAACCTACACCAATGACTCCTATTCTTATCATGTCTTACCTCTGGTCCCATTCCTTTATACATGCAATGACAGTGTTTATATCAGCATCTGATAATCCTGGATGCACTGGTATGGACAGGACTTCGCGGGCCGCCTTCTCACTATTGGGGAAACTTCCTGCATAACCCATTTCCTTGTACAAAGGCTGCTGGTGGATACACAGGGGATAGTATGTACCGGTACCAATACCTTTCTCTTGAAGTGTATCGCGTAGCGAATCACGGCGAGGTGTGCGGATAGTATACTGGTGGTACACATGTGAGCAGTTATCTTTCTCTACAGGTAATATGAGGTTCTTTGTGTCTTTAAGACCACTTGCAAGCTTCCTGGCGTTCTGCCTTCTTTTTTCAGTGAACTCGGCCAGCCTTCCCATCTGTACGATACCTATAGCAGCGGAAATATCGGTCATACGGAAATTATAGCCTATCATCTCATGCAGATAGCGCTGTTTTGATCCATGGGCTCTGAGCATGCGTGAGCGGGCTGCAATGTCCGGGTCATCCGTGGTAATGATACCACCTTCACTGGTGGTCATGTTCTTGGTAGGGTAGAAGCTGAAGGCACCGGTTCCGAATGAACCGACCTTTTTACCTTTGTACGTTGCTCCGTGGGCCTGACAGGCATCCTCGATGACAAGAAGGTTATGGTCTTCAGCTATTTCCATAATTGCGCCCATGTCAGCAGCATGCCCGTAAAGATGTACAGGCATTATTGCTTTTGTGCGACTGGTTATCATCTCATGGACCTGGTCCGGAGAAATAATATAGGTATCAGGTTCAATGTCTGCAAAAACAGGTTTTGCGCCAGTG
>CALBTS010000586.1 GCA_937968035.1 uncultured Methanomethylovorans sp. | reverse complement strand
GGTTTCAGGGACATTACTATGGTTCAGACGCTTTTCAGGCCACTGGAAATGATAGCAGATGTTGAACCTTTCAGAAGCGGATATGGAGAAGGAGGATTTGTAGTAATCGGTGCAAATAAAGGAGAACATAACACAGTGGATAAGTACTCAAAAACCAATATATGATCAAGGATTTGAACGTAGCAGCAAATATACAAAAGGGGAGTATGAAATGCAAGAGATAGGCAAAGATTTCATGAAATTGACGAGGTTCCAGTACCTTGGAAAAGCACCACAGAACGCCGGATATCCTCAACCGCCTTTACAAAAGGAGCCAGATGATGCGATAGAGGTCATCGAACTACCGAAACCAGATACCATTCATGTCAAAGACATGCCTGTAAGGCGTGCCATAGAACATCGTACCAGCGTGCGCAGCTATTCTGACAAACCTCTTACCCTGAACGAACTTTCGTACCTGTTGTGGTGTACACAGGGAGTTAAAGAAACCATAGAGGACGTCGTCACTTTCAGGACCGTGCCCTCGGCGGGAGCAAGACATGCACTTGAGACATACCTGCTGATCAACAATGTAGATGGTCTTGAGCCCGGCCTATACAGATTCCTTGCCATAGGACATAAACTACTGCAACTGGACATCGAGAACGACATGGCAAAAGAGATCACAGAAGCGTGCCTGGGACAGGATTTTGTAAAGAAGAGTGCAGTAACGTTCATCTGGACAGCGGTGGCATATAGGATGAAATGGAGGTATGGAGAAAGAGGATACCGTTACCTGCACCTTGACGCAGGTCATGTATGCCAGAACTTATACCTTAGTGCAGAAACCATTGATTGTGGTGTTTGTGCCATAGCGGCCTTCCTGGATGATGACATGAACGAACTGCTTGATATAGACGGTGAGCAGGAGTTCGTGATCTATATTGCCACAGTGGGTAAGAAATGAAGGGTGAGAACAAAACCCTGGTCCTTAAGGAATTACAGGTTATTCCTGGAGTCGGTGGAAAGACCGCAGAAGATATCTGGGAATTGGGTATTCGTTCCGTGGCAGATCTGAAGGGAAAAGACCCTGAAGAACTCTACCTGAGACTATGTGATAATGCCGGGATGAAAATAGACAGGTGCATGCTCTATGTATTCAGATGCGCAGTGTATTATGCATCGAATGAAGAGCATGACCCACAACTGCTTAAATGGTGGAACTGGAAGGATAATAAATAATTCCTGTATTCACCACATATAAGGAAAACAAGACTATTTCAGATCCACCAGGTCCAGTCCCAGGTATTCCTTGATCACTATATAGGCCATTGCCGGTGGGAAAGCGCCAACATCTGTGATTATGAGGTCGATGTATTCCGGCGGTGTGATATCGAAGGCCGGATTTCGTACTTTTACATTTGGCATCTCTTTGAGCATATCGGGGTCTATGACCTCGTCACTTGAGCGATCCTCTATCTCCACGATCTGACCCAGAATGGTATTAGGACTGAATTTATAGGTTTCGGCTGCAACCAGGACGTTCTTGCGGGCTTCCCTGGCTGCCAAAGCAAGCTGGGAAGTACCTATCTTATTGACCAATGCACCATTAACAGCAATGGAATCAGCACCCACGACCACAAGATCCACATCTTTCATGACCAGCCTCACAGCTGAGTCCACAATGAGCGTAGTGGGGATACCTGCATCGTTCAGTTCCCTGATAGTGATGAAACCCTGTCTGCGGGGTCTGGATTCCGTGGCGATTACAGATATCTTTTTGCCCTGTTTAAAGGCTGTCTTGATGATGGCGATAGCTGCATGAGAATTGCAATGTGTCATAATGACATCACCATCACGGATACGCCTGGCACCTACCCGACCGATCTTATCAAGGGCTTCATTGGCATTTGTGATGAAACTCTCGGAATTGGCAACTATCTCAGCAATGGCTTCGCTGACATCCCGTGAAGAATATCTCTTAGTGAGGGCCACAGCATTGGGCAGGGATACTGCTGTGGGTCTGGTCTCCACAAGTATCCTTGCAGCCTCGTTGATGCTTTTCCCAAACTCTTCAGCGGATAGTGAACTAAGTGTCCGTGCATGATCCCTAAGAGCTGCTGAAGCTGCAACTGCTATCCTGCCGGCTCCCCGGATCTCCATGGTACGGATCTTTTCTGCAGTATCCATCAGGTCGTACATGGTAAAGAGGTTGTGGTTAATGAATTTATAACTATTGGAAATTATGGTCTGTAGAGATCTTCATGGTACGATCTCAACGAGGGACAGATGCAACCACTGTCTACAAAACGAATGTTTGATAAACCTATAAGACATATTGTATAATGTGGGAAAATAATACAGTCCATGAGCTTACTGCTTTTTGATGTTACCTCTTCAGGGAAACATCGTAAGCTTGAATGTACTGTTATGGACCCACCCGGAAATAAATGGATTTAGACCCCAAAGACAAAGAGATTGAAGGGTCGTGCGTGAATGTTGCAGGTGCTGAACACTTATAGTGGGTTGTGTTGGCACTAAGTGGGGATCACATAACACGACCCATCCTCTACCCTTCAAGGGCTGATCTAAAAATTGATTTATCGTTTATCATTACCTGCATATCTACTTTTGACACAACTGGAAGAGAATGGTCCCTAAAGCTTAGTAGCGTCTATAAAGATCAGCCTGATACAAGCCGGATCATTGCTTTCTTTTGTCTATCGACCTTTCATTCAAGATCGATATCATAGATGTTTAAAAGAGAGATTACCTCTGGGACCGAGAATTTCGTTCTTTTCAGAAAATTATGATTCGGATCGATATTGTAGTTCTTTGCATTCCGGAACGATGTAAAACTAAGGTTACTATTTCTAAAGAGACTATTTTTAAGATCAGACCCTTCAAAATTAGCATTTTTAAGGTTAGTATTGACAAAATCACAATCATGTATCTGGCAATTAATGAAATCCGTGTTTTCCAAATTCATGTCAGAAAAAACAGAATAGGAAAGAAAAGAGTCTTTAAACCCGACACTGAGCATGAATTCGTTGCATTTCGAAAAATCTAATCCAAGAATTTTGCATTCCCTGAATAGGACATCCTTGAACTTTGTGCCGTTCAGATCCATATTTGATAAGTTGCAATTCTTGAAAGTGCATTCAATGAACTTTGAGTTTTTGAAAGACGTACCTGTAAGATCAATGTCCTTAAATGTTTCCGCCTCATACTCCTGTACCTGGAATTTCATAATTCAAAGGAAGGACTGCAAGTTAATATAACTTCTTTGTCATTATTTCCAGTCTTTCCATAGCTCACCATATTCCAGCAAGTGACTTCTGAGACTTTTAGAAACCCGTGAAAGATCGATCAAGTCTACTGTATATCGAAAGTTTATTTCCTCTATTTTTTTCATAGAATCGATCAGCTTTTTCCTGTCACATTGGGACCGTGGAAGGAAACCTATGGCAATCTCCGTTGAATTTTTTGAATATCCCCTTTTTATAAGATCAATAAATATTATCCTTACATCATCTTTGGCAAACGTTTTCAGCAAGATATCCTTAACCTGCTGGAGCTTTTCTTCATAAAGAGGGGATGGTGCGGACATGAGGATCGACTTATAGTAACAAGGCTCACACATTGTTTAAACCATTGTCCCCCCAGAAACAATACAATGCTACAAAAACAGTAAGTACAAATCTATCATAAACAACTATTGTATAAAAAAGAAAAGAGGTAGCATGCCGAGCAGAAACCCAATGGGTGATGATTCGGTTCTCATGAGGTGGATGAGAACAGAGATGAATAAGATGAACGACGGCATCGTATCCGAAAGAAAAAGCCTCGCTCAGCTTCTGCTGGAAGAAAAGCCCACAGCAAGAACAAAAGGTGGTAAGGATCACTTTTTTGACACAACAACGCTCAGGAACCTCAGCGAAAAACTACCGAAAAACCTGCATGATAAACTGAAACTGCCCATCCTTTTCTTCTTCGACAACCATGTTCCAGATAGTTGTTACCTCAACGATGCACATGCATTGCAGGCATTACAGACCCTGGGAGAGATCAGCCGCCTGCGCACCATGCAGCAGGGCAGATCGTGGGTTGGCAGGTCCATTGCATACTCGATCATGAAAAAATATCCGACGGTGGTGCAGATAGTCATGGGGTGACATGGAAGGAAATACCTGCTACTGTGACAACATGCCAATAGATATCAAAAATCTTCATAATATGAGATATAACCAACAAGATTTTCTAGAGAAGTAATAATTGTCATATCATGACAATTCCAGACTTCCAATCAATAATGCTCCCACTCTTAAAGTATCTAGGCGATGACAAAGAGCATAGTCATAAAGAAAACATTGATCATATTTGCTCTGAGTTTAAACTCACAGAAAAAGAAAAACAAGAAACATTGCAAAATGGGCAATCAATTATAGGTAACAGAATAAGTTGGGCTAAAGTCTATATGTCGAAAGCTGGTTTAATCGAATCTACGAGGAGAGGATTTTATAGAATAACCCAAAGAGGAAAAGCGGTATTGAATGAAAAACCTGTAGAGGTAAATATTAGATACCTCAAACAATTTCCAGAATTTTTAGAGTTCCAAGCAATCAAATATGCAACCATAAAAAAAGAGCAGGATACAACAAACAGTAAAGACTTTACTCAAATCGAAACTGAAGCTGAAAACATAACTCCTGATGAATTAATGGAAAATGGTTTTAATTCAATTCAAGCAAGTTTAGGTCAAGAACTTTTGACAAAACTACGATCCAACAGCCCATCCTTCTTTGAAAAAGTTGTGCTTGATCTATTGTCTAACATGGGATATGGAGAGGGAAAAGTTACCGGAAAGAGTGGAGATGGTGGTGTTGATGGACTTATCAGTCAAGATCGTTTGGGATTAGACAAGATATTCTTCCAAGCCAAAAGATTTGGAGAAGACACACCGGTTTCAGCTTCTATGCTAAGAGATTTTGTAGGTACCCTTGAAGTAAATGGAGTAAGCAAAGGTGTGTTCATGACAACTTCCAGATTTCCAAAGGATGCTGAAAATGTGATTTCAAGAAGTCACAAATCAATTGTCTTGGTGGACGGTCCAAAGCTCGTTAAACTAATGATCGACTTTAATATAGGGGTTTCAACTACCAAAACCTATGAGATAAAAAGGATAGATTCTGATTACTTTATAGAAGAGTAAATGCTTTTTTCTGTTATTCATCACCCACCTCCCCAGCTATCTTTATACTCTATCCCTTCCTCTTTCTATCCACATAAACAATCATCTGCCGGAAGTTTCACCATGACCCTCATCTCATCCATCGATCCAACCACAGGAAAAATTATCAGACAATTTCGACCCCACTCCAAAGAGCAAATAAATGCAGCTCTCAGGAAAGCTGATACCGTTTTCCATGAATGGAAAGAACTTGATGTATCCGAGCGCAGCACACTTTTAAGTGGTTTCTCACAATTGCTGCGCAGCAGAAAACAAGAGCTTGGAGAACTTATCACACTGGAGATGGGGAAGGTCATAAAACAATCTGTGGCCGAGGTTGTGAAGTGCGCCGATACGTTCGACTATTTTGCAGCGCATGCGGAGGAACTTATGCAGCCGGAAGAAGCAGAAACTGACGCTGCCTGCTCAATGGTATCATACGAGCCCATGGGACCGGTACTGGCCATCAAGCCCTGGAACTTTCCCTTCTGGCAGGTGCTCAGTGCAGCTTCCCATATACTGGCAGCAGGCAACGTGATGCTGCTCAAGCATTCCAGTTATGTGCCCATGTGTGCCCTGAAGATGGAAGAACTGTTCTTGGAAGCAGGGTTTCCTGAAGGTGTATTTCAGACATTGCTGACAGATGGTCCCACAGCTTCCTCGCTCATCTCAAGGGATGAGATCAAAGCCGTTTCTTTCACTGGGGGCGATATTGCCGGAAAAAAGGTTGCAGAGCTTGCAGCCCGCAATATGAAGAAGTTCGTACTTGAACTTGGGGGCAGCGACCCATTCATAGTGCTGGCAGATGCCGATGTGGAAAAAGCAGCAACTGTAGCTGTACCCAGCAGGTGCATCAATACAGGACAGACGTGCATAGCAGCCAAGAGGTTCATAGTGGCACAGGAAGTGGCGAAAGAGTTCACCGGTAAGTTTGTGGAACTTACAGAGAAACTCAAACTGGGAGACCCAATGGACAAGAATACGGCTATAGGACCATTGGTACGGGAAGAGCAGATATCCGTTCTTGAACAGCAGGTGAAAGATGCCATCTCAAAAGGAGCAAAACCACTTGTTTCCGGAGGAAAGATGGAAAGAGAAGGGTTCTTCTACTCTCCTACAGTGCTTGAGAATGTAAGCCTTGATATGAAAGTGATGACAGAAGAGACCTTCGGGCCTGTAGCACCGATAATCACCTTCAGGAAAGAACAGGAGGCCATGCGTATTGCCAACAGTACTCGGTTCGGCCTGGGCGCAAGCATCTGGACAGAAGAGAGAGAAAAAGGAGCTTTGCTTGCCAGGAAGCTTGAAACTGGAATGGTAGCTGTTAATGCTTTCTTCCGGCCTGAAGCCTGCATGCCTTTCGGAGGCATAAAGGGAAGCGGCATGGGCAGAGAAATGGCAAAACACGGGTTCTATGAGTTCATGCACATCAAGTCAATAAAGATATACTGAAAAAAGAATGCTTGATAGGGATATCTTAAACATTGGGTCTTCTTAATATCTACTAAACCATTATCTGTTCATTTTACTGGACCCAACTTTAAAAACTAATGAACGCATGCAGCTGGGAGAGGGAAATAATGAAAGTGATAAGATCGGTAAATCCTGCCACAGGAGAACTTAACGGGGAATATGAGCTTTATTCACTGGAAAGAATAGAGGAAACCTTAAAAAGATCAAGGGAAGCCTTTAAGGAATGGAAACATACTGAGGTTTTTAATCGCACATATTACCTTGATAAAGCTGCAAGATTGCTCAGAGAAAGGTCAGCTGAACTTGCACAGACCATCACTATTGAGATGGGCAAACCCATCAGAGAATCCCTGGATGAGATCGAAAAATGCGCAAAGGTCTTTGATTACTTTTCAGAGAAGGCCGAGATGTTACTAGCTCCGGAATTCGTGGAAACCGAGGCTGAAGCATCTGGTATAGTACTTGAACCTCTGGGAACGATCCTTAGCATCATGCCCTGGAATGCACCGTTCTGGCAAGCATTACGTTTTGCTGCTCCTGCACTGGCAGGCGGCAACGTGATATTGCTCAAGCATGCAAGTTATGTACCAAAGTGTGCCCTGGCAATTGAAAGTATATTTAAAGAGGCAGAGTTTCCCGAAGGTGTCTATCAGACCCTGTTAATAGATGGACCCACTGCACTGTCCCTTATACCCAGAAATGAGATCAATGCCGTATCTTTCACAGGAGGGCGGCAGGTGGGACAGAAGGTGGCTGCTGCCGCAGGTGGCAGTATCAAGAAATGCATACTGGAACTTGGTGGCAGCGATCCATTCATCGTACTGGATGATGCAGATATCGAAAAAGCTGCAAAGGTAGCAAGTTTGAGCAGGTTTCAGAATGCAGGGCAGAGATGTACAGCGGCCAAGAGGTTCATTGTGGATGTCACTATTGCTGAAGAATTTACCTCAAGGTTCCTGGAACATGTCCACGATCTGAAAATAGGTGACCCTCTTGACCCAAACAACGATATGGGACCCCTGGTTAACTCCGAACAGGCGGACTTTGTGCAGGATCAGGTGGACAGGACACTTAAATCTGGAGCAGATGTGCTGTTAGATGGTGGAAAACAAGACGGAAAAGGCAGTTTCTTCTATCCGGTGGTACTTGGTAACATAACCGAAGGTGCACCTGTACTTACCGAGGAGACTTTCGGACCGGTTGCACCAATAGTAACATTCAGGAACGAAGATGATGCTATAAAAATAGCCAATAGCACGGAATTCGGTCTGGGAGCAAGTATATGGAGCAAGGACCGTGAAAGGGCCATAAGGTTTTCAAGGGAAATCGAAACCGGGCTCATAGCCATTAACAATGGAGTATCCTCAGACTCCCGCCTGCCACTTGGAGGTTTCAAGAAAAGCGGGTTTGGCAGAGAGTTGCATAGGATAGGCATGTATGAATTCTTAGGAGCAAAATCGATGAAGGTGTTCTGAAAATGAAAGCTAGTGACCTCCTCGTGCAATGTCTGGAGAATGAGGGTGTGGAATACATTTTTGGGATCCCGGGTGAGGAGACCCTGGACCTGACAGATTCTCTTTCCAGGTCCAAAATAAAGTTCATAGTAACACGGCACGAACAATCCGCAGCCTTCATGGCCGATGTCTATGGCAGGCTAACCCATCAGCCTGGAGTGTGTCTTGCAACCCTGGGCCCGGGTGCAACCAATCTCATTACAGGTGTGGCGGATGCGCATCTGGACAGAGCACCTTTAGTAGCTATTACCGGACAGGCAGGACTTGAAAAGACCCACAAGGAGGCTCATCAGTACCTGAACATAGTGGAAGCTTTCCGTCAATTTACTAAATGGAATTCCAGTGTGACCCGGGCGGATTTCATACCTGAGATCGTGAGCAAAGCTTTTGAGATCGCCAGGGACAGGCCCGGGGCAACACATATCGAGCTGCCTGAGGACATTGCTGCAGAACGAACGAACAAAGTACCTCTTGTGAAAAAACCATATTCTCACATACGGATGCCTGATGAAGATGAACTGCAGCGTTCAGCTGTGCTTATAGAAGCTGCTAAGATGCCTGTAATTCTGGCTGGTAATGGAGTGATCAGGGAAGATGCATCTGAAGAATTGAGAAAATTCGTGAGAAGCACAGGGATCCCGGTAGTGACAACTTTCATGGGTAAAGGTGCTTTCCCGGCTGATGATGAACATTACATGGGGTCCATGGGTATCAAGGACAGGGACCATATTATGTGCGGTTTTGCGAGGGCGGATCTGGTCATCTGCATCGGATTCGATCATGTAGAATATAGTCCCAGGTTCTGGAACCCTGATGGGTCCAAGAATATAATACATATACACTCAGACCAGCATGAAGTGGATGAAAAATACGTTCCCAACCTATCACTTGTAGGGAATATCCGCACCTCTCTGAAACACCTCATACGATTCTGCAAGAGAAAGGAAATGCCTGAATACTTCTCAAAGGTACGGAAGAACATGGAGAAGGAACTTCTTGATTTCAAGGACGACACGTCCTTTCCTATGAAGCCCCAGAAGATCATATATGATATCAGGCAGGCATTGGATAGGGAAGATATTATCATCAGCGACGTGGGCGCTCACAAGCTCTGGATAGGACGCCTTTATCCGGCCTATGAACCCAATACGGTACAAATGTCCAACGGCCTGGCATCTATGGGATTTGCACTTCCCGGAGCTATTGCAGCAAAACTACTGAAGCCGGAACGTAAGGTGGTGGCAGTAGCCGGAGACGGCGGGTTCCTTATGAATGTCCAGGAACTGGAGACCGCAGTACGTCTCGGATGTGATATAGTGATAGTGATATTCGATGACGCCAAGTTCGGACTTATTGAATGGCACGAAAAGAAAAAGTTCGATGCAAGCTTTGGTATCGACTTCCTGAACCCGGACTTTGTAAAACTTGCAGAGAGCTTTGGAGCACATGGAATACTAATAGAAAAGGCAGAAGACTTCAGGCCACAACTTGAAAATGCACTAAAAGCAGGTGGAGTGTGGCTCATGGACGTTAGAGTGGATTATTCGGAAAATATGAAGCTCACGGAAAAGCTGAGCAATAATTTCTGCGATATCTGAGCAATTTTGATCATGGACACTTCTGACTTAGTGCAAAGTGCATCATTTGAAGGGTTGTATCATCAATATAACCAAAATATGCAAGGCACAGCGGGAGCTTCATCACATGATCTATGGCTTTCAGAGCATGGTCCATAGTTCCCCAGTGAGCTATATCTGTCCATTGGCCGTTTTCACCTTTAAGCAGTTCCCTGTCAAGAAAACCTGGCAATTTACCCAGTTCCTAGACAATACCGACAGATACCCTGAGAAATCCTGCTCATCGGTATCGGCCTTCACCTTGAAATGCACGATCTCCACAGCTATTGAGGGTGATACTGAGATCACTATACGAAATGGGAACAGCAGACATAATAAGGCTTATAGAACATTGTGGAACAAAGATCTCAGGCAAAGGAAAAAGCACGATACATGATCAAATATGAGCCTTAGAGACATATTAAAAAACACACTCACCGAACAGGAACTGAAGGTGTTGCCTGGCAGGTTCGATGTGATCGGTGACATAGCTGTAATATCCATCCCCTGCGAACTCAATGCGCACAAGCATGAGATAGCACATGCACTTATAGCTGGCCAAGGAGGGGTAAATGCTGTTGTGAACAAGATCTCAAAGCTCTCCGGGGAACACAGGGTGGCATCCTTTGAGCTGCTTGCAGGCAGAAGTACCAGAACGGTACACAGAGAATTTGGATTTGCCTATGAAGTTGACCTGCAGAAAGTGTTTTTCAATAGCAGATTATCCTACGAAAGAGCCAGGATCACCAGTATGGTGCAGAACGGTGAAAAAGTGATCGTACCTTTCTGTGGAGTAGGGCCGTTTGCTGTGCCAGTGGCTGCGAAGGGTGCTCATGTTGTAGCATTGGAGAAGAACACGGCAGCTTGTTCCCTGCTCCAAAAGAATGCGTCAATGAACAAGGTCAGGCAAAACCTTTCAGTGATATGTGCTGACGCCATGGACATTCCTTCGATACTGAAATGTCAATTCCACAGAGCCATAATCCCCACTCCTTATGGTATGGACCAATTTCTCGACATTGTAGCAGAAGTTATCAGACCTGAAGGTATGATACATTTCTATACTTTCAAGAAACAACATCAAATAGAAGGCCTGACAGGAGATTATGAAAAAAAAGGATTGAAAGTCCTGAACTGTCGCAGGTGCGGCAATGTGGCGCCAGGTGTAAGCAGATGGGTTTTTGATATGGTCAAAATGGTCTATAACAGGGGTTAGAACAGATGAACAGCAATGGAAACAGATCGAGAATAACCATTCTATGTTCCACAAAGGACAGGGCGAGCCAGAATATCAAGGAACATATACTCAAAATGAGAGATTGGGACCCTGTGAAAGTGGCATGCAACGACTGGAAGGATCTTGTATCCGCTTATTCATCCGAAGGATTCTGGCTTGTGGAGATCGATGCACATCATATATACCAGGATGGTATCGACCGTAAACTTGCAGCTTGCGGATTGAAAACGCGGCTTATAATAGTTGCCTCAAAACATAAGAGCAAAGATGGTAACAGGGTGCTTACGGCCCATTATACCGGAAACAGTGGCAATGCAGATTTCGGAGGACACAGCAGGGAATTTTCCTACCCTGCACCTTTTGCCTTGAGGTCCATCTTGCTCAACATGCAAAAAGGGGCTATTAATACTGGTTATGAAGTTACCATGGAGTCCACACATCATGGACCAACGGATGTTCGTTTGCCTATGGTCTATGCTGAGATCGGCAGTGCAGAAGAACAGTGGGAAGACCCGATAGCAGGAGAGTTAGCTGCCAGGGCAATACTGGAGATGAAAGAAGAGAAAATGCCAGTTGCTGTTGGTTTTGGGGGCGGGCACTATGCAAAGAGGCAGTCCAAAATATTACTTGAGAACAATATAACATTCGGACATAATTTTCCAAATCATCAGCTTGATAACCTGGATCTGGAACTTGTACGGCAGGCCATCGATAAGTCAAATGCTGATTTTGTGTATTTTGACCGCAGGGCGATGTCATCGGCACATAAAGAAAAGATCACTGATATCGTCAAAGAACTTGGTCTGCAATTGCTTAGGGAAAGTGACATCCTAGATATGCATGGATTGCCCTGGCATATTTATTCTCATATGCTTAAACTGGCAGAAAGGTCATGTCCCGGGAGCCGTCTGAGAATAACAGATGGATTCAGGCAGATGATCCGCGACGATGTCGGTTCAAGCACAGAGGACATTCAGATCTTTGTGATGGATGAAGGCATCTTCAGTGAAGCAGTGTCTGCTGATAAGAATAAATTGATAGACTTACTTGGAATGTCGGATGTGGTGTACCTTGAAAAGGATAATGGAACATTGCCCGGCATAATGATGTGCAAGCGAGGCAAAGAAAAGGCTTCAGCTGATATGCTTATAGATGAATGCATTAAAATACTAAAAGAGCATTATGAAATAAAATATATCCCGGAAGAGATGACGCTATATATTACAGAGGAGAGGTTCGACCCGGAACTTGCCCGGGAGCTGGGCGTACCTCCTGGTCCTATGTTCGCAGAGTTGAAAAATGGGAACCCTGTAACTGCCAATGGCAGAATTGTAGAACCATTAATGGTTTATACAAAAACCACAAGAAGAATTACATTGGGAAATACCATTACTCTTAAGTAAATAACACGATTTCCACTCAAGGGAGAAGAAGAATGAGATCCATAGTAGAAGAGGCACTTGCAAGGTCCGAAGAGGAAGGACGCCTCCATACACGTGTGCCTGAACCGAACGATATCAATGCAGAGTTAGAGGAAATGCTCCGTGACCTGAGGACTGTGATCAAGGTCGTAGGCTGTGGTGGCGGAGGGTCTAACAGTACGCAGAGAATGGCCAACGAGGGAATCAAAGGAGCGGAACTGGTAGCTATAAATACTGATGCACAGCACCTTCTGAGAGTCAATGCCGATAAGAAGATATTGATAGGAAGAAAGAAGACAAGAGGTCTTGGTGCCGGCAGTCTTCCCCAGGTAGGAGAAGAGGCCGCGCTGGAAAGTGTTGATGAGATAAGGGCTTTTGTAGAAGGCAGTGATATGGTGTTCATAACCGCAGGGCTTGGCGGAGGCACCGGAACCGGTTCTGCCCCGATCGTTGCAGAAGCCGCGAGAGATGCAGGCGCTTTGACCATTGCAGTAGTAACTCTTCCCTTTGGAGTTGAAGGGCATGTAAGGCGTATGAACGCCGAAGCTGGCCTGGAGAGACTCAGAGAAGTTGCAGATACTGTGATAGTTGTTCCAAATGACAAGCTTCTGGAAGTAGTGCCAAGGCTCCCGCTGCAGGCTGCTTTTAAGGTATCTGATGAAGTGCTGATGAGGGCAGTGAAGGGAATTACTGAACTGATCACAAAACCAGGACTTGTTAACCTCGACTTTGCCGACGTAAGGACCGTCATGCAGAACGGTGGCGTTGCAATGATCGGCCTTGGTGAAGCTGAAGGTGAGATGAAAGCTGTAGAGGCTGTGCAGAAGGCATTAAGAAGCCCATTACTGGATGTAGATATATCCGGTGCCACATCGGCTCTTGTGAACGTAGTTGGCGGTCCTGATATGACCATAGCAGAAGCTGAAAGCGTCGTTCAGGAAGTATACAGCCGCATTGACCCCGATGCGAGGATCATATGGGGTGCGCAGGTAGATGAGGAACTGGAAAATACAGTGAGAACAATGCTTGTTGTTACTGGTGTCAAATCTCCTCAGATCTACGGTCACGGCGGTACCAGAAACGTTACGCGCAAGTATGGAATTGATTTTGTAAAATGAATGGGATCCAGTAGGCAGCTTTTAGTCTGCCTGCTGAAATAATCGAAAACTATTTTAGAGAAGAAGTTGTAGATGGCCGGTACTATTTTATAGCATGGTTAAAATCTGACTACTCGTCATTCGTTCAAAGTTAGAGAACATAAGGCTTAATCGGTTGTGAAGATATTGGCAGGGAATAATATAGATTCAAGCAAATTAAATACCACAGTGGGCTCTATAGGATCTATTATAAGAGCACACATAAGGGTTCTGAAACTAACAAAGAAGCCCTCCAGAGAAGAGTTCCTGACAATTGCTAAGGTAGCCGGTCTTGGGATCCTTGCCATTGGTTTTATGGGATTCCTGATCTATATAGCAATGGTGGAAATACCGAAGTTGGTGTGAATGATGGCTGAACCTTCTGCTGTATTCGTGGTGAAAACAACTGCTAATCAGGAACGTTCTGTGGCAAATATGATGGCAATTGTGGCAAGGAAAGATCACCTGGACATTCGTGCTATCCTAGCCCCGGACGAACTGAAAGGATACGTACTGGTGGAGAGCACGTCACCCGGTATAGTGGAGCAGGCCATCCAAACAGTTCCGCATGCGCGGGCAGTGATCAAAGGACAGTCCAGCATTGCAGAGATAGCTCACTTCCTCACACCTAAACCCACGGTAACCGGTATAACCGAAGGTGCAATCATAGAGATCACATCCGGACCCTTTAAAGGAGAAAGAGCACGTGTCAAGCGTGTAGATGAAGGGCACGAGGAGATCACTGTTGAACTGTTCGATGCTGTGGTACCGATACCTATAACTATACGTGGTGACACTGTAAGGGTCCTCAGGAAAGAGGAAGAGTCCTGAACATTTAAAATTTATATATAATAAATATAACTGGTGATACTCACATGGCAAATGTTGTAGAAGCACTGGTCTCTGGAGGAAAAGCCAATCCCGGACCACCTCTTGGCCCGGCCCTTGGACCTTTAGGGATCAATATAAAAGCGGTTATAGATAAGATCAACGAGAAAACAAAAGATTATAACGGCATGCAGGTACCTGTCAAAGTGATAGTTGCCGATGATAAGAGCTTTGAGATAGAAGTTGGTACGCCACCAACTGCTGCGTTGATCAAGAAAGAACTGGGAATTGAGAAAGGCTCCGGGGAACCAAAGACGAACAAGGTAGGAGACCTGAAGATAGACCAGGCTATGAGGATCGCGCGCATGAAGAGGGACGTAATGCTGGCATATTCCATGAAGGCTGCAGTAAAGGAAGTGCTGGGAGCGTGCCTGACTCTGGGTGTAACAGCAGAAGGAATGGACCCAAGGGAATGTCAAAAAGCCATCGATGAAGGTAAATTCGATGATGTGCTGATGGCAGAAGCTTGATCCAGGCTATATAACCGATAGATATAAGAACTATGCTCCACGTTGGGAGCAATATCAAAATAATGGGCCGGATATTTTAGGCCCCTTAACAAACCGTAGTAGGCCGAAGTGGCCGAGGAACGGCAGTTCAGCACTACGGGAGGAACAGAATGGTAAATAAGGCAACAGTAGAAGCTGTTAGTAAATTGTTAGAGGAATCGCCGCAGCGCAAATTCATGGAAAGCGTTGATCTGGCAATCAACCTAAAACACCTTGACATGAGTCAGCCTAAGAACCGTGTTGACGAAGAGATCATACTTCCACATGGCCTTGGTAAGGACTTGAAGGTCGCTGTTTTTGCAAAAGGTGAGGTTGGTCTTCAGGCAAAAGATGCGGGTGCTACCTATGTCTTCACTGAGGAAGACATCAACGATATGAAAGAGGATAAAGCACGCGCAAGGGCAGTAGCCAATGAGTGTGACTTCTTCATAGCTGAAGTACAATACATGCCACTCATCGGTAAGAGCCTTGGTATTGTCCTGGGTCCCAGGGGTAAGATGCCAATACCGCTCCAGCCTGGAAAGAACGTAGCCGACGTGATCAACTCCTCCAGAAGTTCCGTGCGTATAAGGTCAAAGGATAAACTGACCTTCCACGTGTCAGTGGGGCGCAGAGACATGCCGGTAGAAAAGCTGGCCGACAACATAGAAACGGTGATCTCCAGACTCGAACAGTCCCTTGAGAAAGGCAGCCAGAACATCAGGACGATCTATTTGACGACCACGATGGGTAAATCAGTGAAGGTGATGTAATATGGAAATTGATCACCACTCGTCACATATACCAAAATGGAAGGCCAAGGAGATCGAGGAAATAAAAGAGCTCATAAGATCCTACCACCTCTTTGGTATAGTAGGTATTGAAGGTATTCCTGCAAAGCAGCTTCAGAAAATGAGGAGAGAGCTTCAGGGAACTGCATATATCAAAGTGGCCAGGAACACCCTTATAAAGAGGGCATTGGAGGAATTGGGCCAGGATATAAAGGATATGACCGAATTTATTGATGTCCAGACGGCATTAGTATTTTCTGATCAGAATCCATTTAAACTGTTCAAACTTCTCGAAAAGAGCAAGACACCTTCACCAATAAAGGCCGGTGCTGTGGCTCCGAAGGACATTGTAGTGGAGGCAAGGCCAACAAGTTTTCCGCCCGGACCCATTCTGGGAGATCTGCAGAAAGCTGGAATTCCTGCAGCCATTGATGGGGGCAAGGTCGTTGTAAAGGAAACAAAGACCGTGTTGAAAGAGGGGGAAAAAGCTCCCCAGTTGCTTGCATCTATGCTTAACAGGCTTGAGATCTATCCAATGGTCGTTGGACTGGACTTAAGAGCAGTTCTGGAAGAAGGATCCATATTCCGACCAGACGTGCTGGCTGTGGATGAAACACAGTACTTCAACGACATAGCTCTGGCCGCAAAGCAGGCACTCAACCTTTCAGTATACGCAGCATATCCAACTGCAGACAACATAACCACGCTTATCGCAAAAGCTTCAACAGAATCCAGGAACCTCGGTATTTACGCTGCTGTGTTCGAGCCGGAACTGATGGGAGCATTGATGGGCAAGGCTCAGTCACAGATGCTTGCTGTGGCTGCTGCAGCCTCAACTAAAAATGAGGAAGCAGTAGACGATGAGCTTAAACAGGCCCTTGGAGCCGCAGCTGCAGCAGCAGTGAGCGCAACAACCGAAGCAAAGGGCGAGGAAGCCGTCGAGGCGAAAGAAGAGAAGGAAGAAGAGAGTTCTGAAGAGGACGGAATGGCCGGCCTTGGAGCACTTTTCGGATAAGACAGACTATAACTTACATTGATAAAAGGTGATTTCACATGGAATACATATACGCAGCACTTTTACTGCACAAAGCTGGTAAAGAGATTACAGAAGATGCAATAACTGCCGTTCTTCAGGCAGCTGGTACCGCAGTCAACGAATCACGTGTAAAGGCACTCATTGCAGCCCTTGAGGACGTGAACATAGAGGAAGCGATGGCAACTGCAGCAGTTGCAGCAGCTCCAGCCGCAGCAGCTCCCGCAGCAGCCGCAGCCGAAGCCCCAGCCGCAGAGGCAGCAAAGGAAGAAGAGTCCAAGGAAGAAGCAGAAGAGAGCGGAATGGCCGGTCTCGGTGCACTCTTCGGATAAGTACTTCAACCAACTTACAAACATCTGTACATGCCCGTGTTCTACGGGCATATCTTTTTTAAAAATGTATTTCTGTATAGCTTTTGCTGTATTTTGCACAGAATATTTAAATCATCAACTAATGTAGATACTGAATAATGTCCAGATCACCCTTCACTGCAACAAGAGCATTCTGGCAAACAAGGATCAGAAAGCGTCCTCTTGTGCTCTCCCATGCCATCAACTCCCGCTGCAACATGAAATGTAGTTTCTGTGAATACTGGAAACAGAATGGTCCTGAAATGACATTACAGGAGATCACCGGATTGCTGGATGAGGCAAAGGATTTTGGTATAATGATATATAATGCATGGACCGTCGAACCTTTGCTGAGGGAGGACCTTCCACAGATCCTCCTGCATGCCAGAGAACTGGGCATAGTAACTTTTCTCATAACCAACGGACTGCTGCTGGAAAAAAGAGCAGAGCAACTTAAGGACCTGGATTACCTTTCCGTATCCGTCGATGGCATAAACAGTTATAGAGAGATAAGAGGGGTTGACTTTAAGACAAAAATACTGCCTGGTATCATAAAAGCAAAAAGATACATGAAAAATCCCATACTCATGAACTGTGTACTAAGCGGCAGGAACCTCGATGATATTGAAGAGCTCATACGACTTGCCGCAGAATTAGGCGTGAGCGTAGCTTTCGAACCAATGTACGAATTTTCAGGAATATCGGATGACGTATGGAAGAATATCGGCGTAAGAGACAGTGAGAAATATCGCAGGACAGTTGACACGATAATCGAAATGAAAAAAGAAGGTTACCCCATTATTAATTCATACACCTACCTGAAGATGGCAAGGGACATGAACACTGATTTCAGATGCCATGCAGGAGAACTTATACTAAATGTAACTGCTGATGGCACCATAGAGCATTGCAGGGTACAAAATGAAGCTCTGGGAAATGTAAAGGACGGACTGCGGAATGTATGGGAAAGCAGCAAGGAAAAAAGAAAACAGATTCCTGAGAATTGTCATAAATGCCTGTTCTTCGGATATGTGGAGAACAGCCTGTTGTATGACATGAACCTCGAGGTAATGAGGCACTATAAGTGGATGTAAAATCTGCCTGAAAAAAGTTCAAAAAATGAAGAGAACAGCGCCATTGATGGCCTGTTCAGAATGGTACTTACTCCAGTTTAAATCTTGAAATACTGTCTCGCAAATGATCCGCCATACCTGCAAGGTCTTTTGCAGCTTCAGCAAGATCTGACATCAAAACAGACTCTTCTTTAATTGTTACGGAAATCTTC
Source organism: uncultured Methanomethylovorans sp. (assembly GCA_937968035.1). GTDB lineage: Archaea > Halobacteriota > Methanosarcinia > Methanosarcinales > Methanosarcinaceae > Methanomethylovorans. The sequence goes on along the minus strand of CALBTS010000586.1, from coordinate 6,181 downwards.
TGAGTGCCGTTGGCAGAATCTGTCGAGATGGAAGATACATCCTCTATAGAAGCAGTTACCTCCTGTATCGAAGCAGACTGTTCCTGCGTGGCAGCTGCAATCTCCTGCGCCATCTTGGCAACCTCATCACCATTTTTAATAGCGTCTTTCACAGCCCCAACAGCCATATTGAGAGACTCTGAACCGGTTTCAACTATAGTAGTTTCTTGACTTATCGATTTTACAGCATTTCCAGTTGCTTTTTGAATGTCCTTAACGAGTAAAGATATTTCCTTGGCTGCGGACCCTGATTCCTCGGCAAGTTTGCGCACCTCATCTGCCACCACTGCAAAACCTCTTCCATGTTCGCCTGCACGTGCTGCTTCAATAGCTGCATTCAAAGCCAGCAAATTGGTCTGGTCTGCAATGCCAGTGATCAAGGTAACAATTTCACCTATCTTGACAGATTTCGCATCCAGCTGTTCTATGACCTTTACTGATCCATAGGAGGAAGTTTTTATGCCATCCATCTGTAAGAGCAATGATTCTGACTGTTCCCCTATATTTTTCATCAATTCATTGGCATTGATTGCAGTTTCTGAAGTCATTTGAGCATTACTAGCTATTTCCTGCACAGCCATACTCATATCATTCATTGCAGTAGTGACCTCAGATACCTTTTGTGACTGGACACCAGCTCCAGTTGATATTCTGGATACATCTTCCTTTATCATGTCACACGCAATTGTCAGTTTTTCAGTGAAAGCAAGGAAATTGTCTGCAGTAGCTGTGACTGAAACTGAATTCTCCTGAACTTCCTGCACAATCTGCCTGATGCCTGCGACCATTTTGTTGATAGAAGCACCAAGCCTTCCGATCTCATCGTCCGATTCCTGTACCCGTACGGTCATATCACCCTCGGCAATGTTACCTGTGGCTACCACAATGCTGTTCAGAGGCTTTGTCAGTAAATTGGCAATGAACAGACCAAGCGCTACGGATAGAACAAGACCAATTAGTGAAATGATAAGAATGTTGTCAGATGTCTTATTAGCAAGAAGAGTGACCCCATCAAGAGATATCAATGACTTGACATAACCTTTTGTTGTGCCGGTATAATCAGTAAAAGGTATCATGACAACAAGAGAATTGTGGTCATCTGAAGTAAAAGATACGGTTTCTCCCTGCCTCAGTAACTCTAACTGCTCTTCCGTTACTTGAAGTGAATCATTTTCCAGGGTTCCTGCCAATAACCCGTTGTTACTGGATTCCCATGAAATGCTCTCCTCATCAGGGAAAGCGTATATGAAGTACTCTCCCGAATAGTCTTCCTGTAGCTGAGAGAGGAAATATTCATCGAAGCTCATACCGTATTCCACTGAACCGATATGTTCTCCGTTGTATGCAAGAGGAGAAACTACTCTAAAACCATATCCACCCTTTCCTTCTTCCAATCCACTGATGATCTTCATCTTAGAATTTGCTTCATTTACAGTGTATCTGAAAGATGAAAGGTCATCGCCATAATTCTCAGGACTGTGCAACCTCAGGAAAGAAGTAGAGTCTGGCAGATGGAACTGGAACTGTTCTACACCCTTCGAAGAAAGACTTTCATACACAGGCAAGAGTAGTGCTGCAAGATCTTCCCTGTTCCTTTCAGCAAAAAGCTTCAAGATTTCTTGATTTTCAGTGATGGGTACAAGAGAAGTAGCAACATTTTCCAGTTGTATCTCCATTCTTGTGTTGACACTTTTCTCTACCTGCAAAGCAAGTTCGTGCTTTTGATATTCGATCAATAGTTCCTGATTATTGGAGCTCTGGACTGCAAAAAGAGCTATCAACAACATTGATAACAAAACGAATGAAAGAATCATCTTGTGCTTAAGATTCAGAAATTCACCTCGAATATATATTTATTTTAGTATTAAGTGCCTTAATTTATTTAAACATACCGACAACTAAGAAGAAATAAAAGAGTGCTGTACCAAAAATGCAAATAGACTTCTCATATTGAAAGGGCAGGTTGCTTTACATCGTATAAGGAAGGATAATTTGAAGAAAGGAAGTTTAGGACAAATGCGAGGATACTTTTAAAATTAGATAGGTATATGAATTTTACTTTTTTGAAAAAATTAACTTCACAGGATCATTACAAAGGACATCCAACTCTTTGCTTGCATTACCTTTATTTACAGCTATTTCTAAAAATCCGTGACTTCCGACAAGTGCCAGTAACTTTCCCTCGTCCACAAGTCCATAAGTTCTTATTACCGGCATTTTCCTATAGAAAATATGTACCACTTCACCAAACCTGATGAGCCCTAATACATCGGCAGCCCGAATATTGGTAATGACATTACCAAAGTCATCAATGTAGATGACTTGGCCAGTAATGGAGGTTTCACTAACTTCAACCATTCCAAAATCCAGGTGAACATGATCTAATGTTTTTTCACCTACCTCTTGTAAGGGCATACCTTCTGAGAGATAGGCACCAATGCGAGCAAAAACATCCCTTCCATGGAAAGTGGCGGATACATCCCCAAGCAGACCTAAGTTTGTGATCTTGCGGACCTCTATTTTTCCAAGCCTGGAAGCTGCGGGAACCATGAGACCGTTGTCAGGACCAACAAAAAGATGGCCTCCTGCAGAAATGACTATTGAATTCCGTGCCGTTCCAACTCCAGGATCCACTACGGCTACATGTACAGTGCCCACCGGAAAATAAGGCACTACAGAGTAAAGGGCGAAGGCTCCGGCCCTAATGTCACCTTGAGGAACAGTATGAGAAATATCAACTATAGTTGCCCGGGGATCAATGCCCAGTATGACTCCCTTCATGGCAGCAGGATAGACCGAGCCGAAATCGGTGATAAGAGTTATAAGTGACATAAAAAATGGTCCTCTGTTATACTATAAAGAAGTCACAGATAATGTTTACTATCATTCTGGAACTGACTTAAGCTACAGAATTTAGTGAATTTGTATTCACATTATTCAAATGCTTCTTTGGCAATCTTACGTGTAAGATGGTTCCGGCCCCTTCTTTACTTTCAATCCAGATACTTCCGTTATGCACCTGCACGATCTGTCTGGAAATGGATAGTCCAAGCCCGCTTCCTCCATATTTGCGAGTCGAAGAACCATCCACCTGATAGAATTTGTCAAAAATTTTCTCTCCAATTTTTTCAGGTATGCCTATGCCTGTGTCTTGCACCTGAATATGGATGCCAGAGTCTTCTTCGGAGGCTGAAATAGTTACAATCCCGTCCTTGGGAGTGAACTTGAGAGCATTGTCCATGATATTGTAAAATAACTGCGGTAAAATATTGATGTCAGCTTCAATTATAGGAAGAGGACCTTTGATGTTCCTTATTACCTGAATGTTTTTTAACTGTGCTGCATATGAATAGCGCCTGATGGTCTGATCGATCAGAATGCCTAACTGGACAAGATCAAAATTGTAGTTCACTTTTCCTGCAAGCACATTGCCCATGTACAGCATGGAGTTTATCAGGGTACCAAGACGCTCCGTATTGCGTGCTACGGCGTCGACACTTTTTTTCTGGTCTGCGTTCAGTTCCCCGAAATCTCCTTCTCGAAGAAGACCGCTATACCCCTGTATGGCATGCAGAGGGGTCTTAAGCTCATGATTAAGGGTAGCAAGGAATTCATTTTTCATTATGTCAAGGTTTTTTAGCTCATCATAGGCACGTGCAAGGTTGGCAGAATAATTGTTCAATGCGTCCTCATTCTCTTTGCGCTCTATTGCACTACCTATGAGGTTTGCAAGTATCCCAAGAACTTTAATATCTTCCTCTTTCCACCCTCCTGTATTTACGACATTGTCCATCCCAACAAATCCTGTCATCTTTCCAGCAATATAGAGAGGAAGTACTATGAGAGAACTGATCTGCTGCATCTCAAGGATATCTTTTTCGTTTGCCGCTTCCGGAGGCATTGAAGATACATCTGTGATGTGTATGATATCGCCTTTGTTGAGTTTATCCATCCACCAGGGGAACATGTCAACAGGCAGATCCTGAAGGTTGTCTTTTTGGGGCTCCACACCTGTGTTACACCACTCGTGAGTGTTGTCCATGGTCATTTTAGTGCTATTTATTCTGAACAGGTAGACACGACTTGCGCCGCAGAGCAGCCCCGCTCTTTCAAGGCATTTGTTCACTGCAACAATAATATCATCGGGAGCAACAAGGATAGTTGAAACAAACGATATGGTCTTTTCCAGTTCAAATTTTCTTTTAATTATTTCATTTGTGACCAATATTTGTTCAGAGCATGTTTGCAGCTCTTTTTCAGCTTTTTTCATCTCCGAAATATCACGCAAAACCAGCATATCAGCTACTTTGCCATTGAATTCTATGAGATACGCTGATATTTCCATTGAGATCAACTTCCCGTTTCTGGAAACAAGGTCAACCTCAAAATTAGAAGGAACTTCTTCGCTCAGCATTTTTTTGTTGTACATCTGAGCAAATATTCTCTTGTACTCAGGAGTAACGAGATCAAGAAAACTCCTGCCAAGGACGTCTTCCTTTATATATCCTGTATTCCTTACAAATTTGCTATCCACGTGTTTGAAAACATGATCCTGTATGATCAGAACTCCATCATTTGCAGCCTCCAGAAGTCGCACATATTTGTTATTGTACCCTATATCACTCATTTGCAGAATATGGCCGGAAGCATCTTCAATGTAGCATACTAGTCCGATGTCTCCGGAAATTTCATTTTTCATAATAACTACTTTTAACCTGGCTAAAAATTCACTTCCATCTCCTGAAGTGCACGATTGGTAGAACTCTGTCTCCGTTTTTGTACTATTTTTTTGAACACAATTTCCTTTAATTTTCTCTTTGAGGGCAGGAGCAAGGAACTTATCGAAACATTCCTGCCTGAATTGGCCGGCATCTTTGTATCCTAACAGGGAAAGAGTCGCCTTATTACAGTATTCAATCTGGCAATCTTTATTCACAAAAAAAACACCAAACGGTGACTTCTCCACAGTAGATATAAAATATGTTTCATGTGTCATAGAACAACTTTCAGAGGAAGCCAACTTTTCAGTCCCTCGTTCCCTTTCAGAAGGTCTTTTATCCATAGGTGGGTCTTTTTTTTGCAGGGTTACGTTATTAGGATGAGATTGCATTATATCAGGTAGATCATATGTAGTGGATTAATATATTAATAGATTATGGCATGTAATGAAATTGAAAAAAATCACAGAGAAAGAATGTTAAAAAGAATACTACTTCCAAATGTGCTTTTAAGCATATGCATAATTACTGTTCATATTGCGACAGGCCCGGAAAAGAGAACAGGAAAATAAGGTTGAATATTAGTCAACTTTGATAGCGATCAGAAAGATGAGGTGTGAGAGTTCATAAAGAACGCTCAGATCTTTGATGAGGTACCTGTCTCCAGGCAGCGGATAGTACAGTACATTTCCTTGCGTACTGATTTGCTCTGGACATACATCTTGCTACCACAGTTCTGACAGGTTACAGTTACAAATTCCATATGATATCTCTCCTCGTTTTTCTATTAACAGGTCTTGAACACCACATTACGTCATTGACAGAGCAATGACATTGATTCGGGACACCCGTGATATCATGGTGAGTTCGCCACCTTGCTATTGATATAGTAGATACCTCCCAATATATGTATTTAAATTTTTCTATACTTAAGAATATACTAATTCTCATAATGATGAGAAAAAGCTGTGAATACATGTACCACACTATATTGGAATCTCTACAGAGATGCGAAGCCCTACATATGCAGCAAACCTTGCTCACACATGTGGAGAAGTCGTTACCTGCATGATCATGCACAGGCATAGAAGATTAGCATTATACAAGATCATTCAGATCATGGGTGAGAATCACATACAATATGAAAATCAAAGTCGAATCCGGTTATATACAATAGGCTTCAATTATTGGATGCAACCATATTTGGAGAGTGGGATCTGATACGTGAATAAGCACCCTCAGAACTTGCCGGATGTCAGCATGATCATCCAAATTATCCTTTTCTTCATGCTGACATTCTTCAAGATATTCCATCCCTTTTAAAAAAGTAACAACATCCAAAATATGATATGTGAGGTCTTACCATAAAAAGAAAAGGACAGGAGGTTTCCCTCCCATGAACATAGATCAGACTATGGTTATAA
>CALBTS010000585.1 GCA_937968035.1 uncultured Methanomethylovorans sp. | reverse complement strand
GGGGGGGATTAGTTTTCTATAAGTAAGTCTAAATATTCTTTGAACTTTTCTGCAGGATGATAACAGACTTTATAGTTGTCTGTTAATATTAAAATAAAAGTAACCAATCATGATGGTTTAAGATTTACCAATAATGGTAAAAATAAACTAGCATGTCGTTGTTCGATAACGTCTTCATAATAACCATCTGTGCTTAGTACATGATCTGTCATCTCAACTGCCTTATTTAGTCTAGCTACCAAAGTTCTATTCTTCGTTTTACTAAATGTCAGTGCTTCAGGCTGTTTATCAAGATAGGCATGAATTTCTTCTGGAGTGAATCCAGTATCAAACATGCTATTAGCCATAGCAACACACATCATTTGATAGAGTTCTTTTAAATCGCTTTTCTTAACGCCATAAAAGACCAAGGTGAACCTAGAAAGATCATGCATACAAACTAACAAGTTTTTTCTACTTCTTTTGACTAGATGAGCGTGCCATGCATAGATATCGTTATCCGTGTCTTGTTCAGAGATATTAGGTTTGATGTAGTCTAGCATTGCTTTTGTACATTGTATGTGCATAGGGTTCACCTCACTTCAATTTATTATACCAAATTAGATACATCAATTACATGACTAATTGGAAATAGAAGAAATCAAAAATGTTTCAAAAAATTGGAATTGTTCACTAGTTTTTCAATTTTTAGAATTTTTAGAGTGAAGAAAGGCGAGTGCTGACGATGATGCGGTTGTTTGGGATAGGGGTACCTTAATCCCCTATCCTACAAACGACGCGTCAGCGAGTAGCGAAGCGAAACATATATATAAGACCTTTCGTCGCGCGGCGAAGATAGGGATATTTTCCTTTCTGCTTCGTTTTACGAATATAGGGATTTCTATCCTTTCTTCGTTTTACGAAAAGATAAGTTCAGTGATTGGCGAACAATAATCTTAAAGAAATATAAACCATTGGTTAAAGAAAAAATGTTTGTTTTTTTGAATTTTTAGAATTATTAGAGTGAAGAAAGGCGAGTGCTGACGATGATGCGGTTGTTTGGGATAGGGCAAGGCTCGAAGCCCTATCCTACAAATGACGCGTCAGCGGTAATGGAACATACCTATATATAAGCCCTATTTTCCACATTTTTTTCCAAATGGAAGAAAGGAGATTTTTCCCTATTTTCCAAAACATGAAACTTAACTTGGAAAAGTGCATTTTCCCTATATTCCATCTTAAAAGTAAACTGGCAAATTTGTGCCGATTGTTAGAAAAATAGATCATCCTTCTCGGACAATATTAAAAAATATATCTTTCTCCAGAGAAATTAAATTGAAAAGCCGATTATATGACAATTATACTTGGGAACAGTGTAAGTTAGGGGAAATTTGTGATGTTTTGACTGGAGGAGAAGCTCCTTATGATTCCATTAAAAGTTTGTCACCACAAGGTGAGTATAAATACCCGATTTTTTCTAACGGTTTAGGTATGAATGCTTTGTGGGGATTTTCGAAAATCTATTTAGTAAGTGTTCCCGCAATCACATTTTCTTCTATTGGTACGTTAGGTTATCCAGAACTTAGAAATCCCTATTTTACACCAATAATCAGGCTTAAAGTAATAATTCCAAAAGATAGTTCTTATGATATTAGCTTTATTAAAAATGCGTTATCACTATCAGACTTTTCGAATAATGCTAGTGGTATCCCAAACATTAATGCGAAAGCTGTTAAAGATATTGAGTTAAAGATTTCAAAAAATTGTGACGAACAAAAAATGATTGGTAATTTGTTCAATCAAGTTGACTCTCTTATCACCCTTCATCAGCGTAAGGTAATAATGATTAGTTTAGTCCTGATAATAATCTCATTACTTGATCTATATCTTTATTCTCAAGTTCGTGAATAATATGTAAATATGTTTTTTGCGTAGTAGTCATACTTGCGTGGCCTAACCGTCTGGCAACGCTTGCAATAGATACACCTGAAAATAAAAGCAATGATGCATGCGTATGTCTTAAACCATGAATTGATATTTGAGGGAGGTTTAACCTTTTACAATGTCTATTCAATGTTTGGTTAATCGTTGAATTATATATTTTCCCATCCACAAAAATAGGTTCTTTTTCATCTAAATTCTTTAGTAAACCTGCAAATTGTGTCACAGTTCTCCAATCAATCTGTATTTTTCTAATTGATGATTTGTTCTTTGTTTCTTGAAACCCTCCATCTCCTTTATAGTCCCAAGTTTTGTTAATTGAAATTGTTTGATTTGCATAATCTAAATCTTTTGGAGTTAATCCTAAAGCTTCTGAAAATCTCATGCCTGTTTTGGTAATTATCAATATTAGCCAATCAGCATTAATTTCATTTGCTAAATTCAAGTTTGTCAATAGAGTTTGAACTTGAAACTGATTCAGATATTTGATTTTCTTTTCTTTTGGTTTTCTACCCTTTATGACAACTTTTCTAGTTGGATCATTAGGAATAAGTCCATCATCCACTGCATCCAAAATAGACCCTTTTAGCTGATGATGGAAATCCATTGTTGTTTGCCTCTCATGAAACTCTGCATAATCATTTAATAACTGTTGATATAGTGGCCTAGATATTTCAGAAACTCTTAATTCAGGTGCTAACCTCTTTAACCAATTTAATGCCAAGTGGTATTTCTTAAGTGTAACTTTTCTAACTGCTCCTTCTTTATACATTTTGATCCAATTTTCATAATAATCTATGAATAATTTATTCCTTTTTTGCATCTATATGTCCTCCTGTTATTTTCACTTACGCTGATGAAGGGTGATAAGAGTATCTATTGATTTTAAGAAACTACCAATCTTATCCTGCTCTGTATTTTCAGGTGCGATTATTTGCGTATTCTTTAACTCTTGACTGTTAATGGAATCAAATGTTGATCCTGTCGATATGGTTTTCCAATATCCACTTAATTCGAATTTTAACAACTGTTGATAGATAAATTCATTTCCTCTAATTGAGGCTACTCCACGGCCAATAACTGCTTCATAATCAGTTTTTCCAACTGATCCAACAGGTGCTCTAACACTGAAAATTAAATCATTTGGTTTGGCTAATTTTGTAATTTGTGTTGTCCATACTCTTGGTTTAACTTTCCCGTTCTCGATGTCAGCATTTCCCTGTACAAGTATGTAGTCTTCTGAATTAGAGGTATAGTTTACTCCATTTGGAGACTGCCCCATAGTTATAGGTGCAAGTTCTGAAAGTTCACACTGTTCCCAAGT
>CALBTS010000584.1 GCA_937968035.1 uncultured Methanomethylovorans sp. | reverse complement strand
CGTTGGCGCAGAGTCGCGGTGGCGCGTGTTTTTGCACTCGTGGTGCGATGCAGGGCTATGATGTTGATTTGTTTATTCTCGCGTTGGCAAAAACCGTGACACCAGGAGGGGGTCCCCGGCGGGAGCCGGGGCAGGCCGCACCGCTGACCACTTGGCGGTCCTCTTTAGCCAGAAAGTTCTCGCGGTGCGGAGCGCCAATTGCATATACCGACCTGTTGGCGGTAGGTATTTGATTAGCCTATTTGATACTTCAATTCATTAGTGTCCACTTAAATAATTAACAAGTCACTGTAAGGGTCATAAAATAAATGATATATAGAGATTATTCCAACGTGTCGATTTGAAATTGTATATAGCATCCGATAAACAGAGTCGGGTGTCATGAATCAAGGCAAATATGTTTTCAGTCAACTCGTTGAATTTCTTCCGAAGAGGGTTTTTGATTGGATTGTTATGCAATATCAAGGAGACAAATACATCAAGTCGTTCAGTTGCTGGAATCAGCTTCTGATTATGATGTATGGTCAGTTGTCTGGCTGCGAAAGCCTTAGAGAACTTGTATGTGTAATGACTGCTCATTCTCAAAAATCTTATCATCTCGGTTTCGGTAAATCTTCGATAAAGCGCAGCAACCTTGCCAAGGCAAATGCGAACAGGGACTGCAAGATCTTTGAGGAATTTGCATACAAAATGATATCTATCGCCCAGGGGAAGCGCATTACCCGGGAGTTTGTCATTGCCGGCAGATTTTACGCCTTCGATTCTACTACCATCGACCTGTGTTTGAGCCTTTTCTGGTGGGCAAGTTTTCGCAAGGCAAAAGGTGGAATTAAAGTACACACCCTTTATGATGTTGTTACTCAGATCCCAACATTTCTTCATATAACCCAGGCCAGAGTCCATGATATGAATGCCATGGATGAGATTCCTTATGAGCCGAATGCATACTATATCTTTGACAGAGGTTACTTTGACCTTGCGCGACTTTTTACAGTCAATCTCATCGGTTCCTACTTCGTAATCAGGCAAAGAGGTCATCTTCAATATGAAATTGTGGAGGGTGAAGATCTTCTCGAAGGTCCTGATAATATTCTCTTTGACCAGACGATACGTCTTACCGGACAACAAACAGTGAAAAAATATCCGAGTCTTCTCCGGCGTATTGTTTATTATTCTACGGAACACAACAGGAGCTTTACATATCTTACTAACAGCTTTGAAGTCAAAGCCGAACATATTGCCTTGCTTTATAAAAATCGATGGCAGGTAGAGTTGTTTTTTCGGTGGATAAAGCAGCATCTGCATGTAAAGTCTTTCTGGGGAATTACCGAGAATGCCGTCAGAATACAAATATTTTCGGCAATCACGGCATATTGTCTTGTAGCCATTATAGAACATGACCTTCATCTTAATCGCAGTACTTTTGATGTTCTCCGTATCCTGAGCATGTCGCTTTTCGATAAAACTCCGATCAGAGAACTCTTTGAAAGAACTGAGACAGTAGAGGATATGACTGAAAATGGTCAAGCTCAATTGTGTTTTAATTTTTAGTGGACACTAATGACTTCAATTATCAAAATAATTTAGTACAGTCCCTTTTGGTTGTTTGAAGGGATTTTTTCATTTGCCCTCAATAATCGAGGCATTATTATAATCCTCCTCAGTAATAGTATAAGTATACCGGAATTCATCTTGACCAGAAGACCTTCCTGTTTTAACAATATCATACGAATTATTGTAGTTCATAATATTTCTATCGAAGTCACATTGACTGCCCAAAATCTGATTACAAACCTGTGTGATTCTCATTGCATTATCAAAATCTATAATGACAGAATCTACTTCTTGACTAACAAAAGCACCAGGATCATCTGCATGGAAACCATATGTTTTTAGAACCGAATAACTTGACTTGGCATTTAATAATATTTTTTCCAAGTAATTGATTTTGTCAGCTGAAAGTCCGTTAACGTCGTATGCTGTTATTACAATTTCATGATCAGTAGTATTAACAATTACAAATTCATTGTACCATATTGTCTCACAACCACTAGTAATAATGACAATTGAAAGCCATAATAGCCCTGAAAATATAATATTCTGAGTCTTCATAATTTTATTATTCATAGGTTTGAAACAAATAATCAACATACATCTCAGTAGAGTTGTCGAACATTTCTTTGATGCGAGTCCTCCATACCCACCAGATACCACTCGAATACATTAATGCCTGCTCAAGTTGTGACAATGTATAGCCTTCAACCTGGTCGTTCGGATAGTGAGTATCATTATTATAAAGCACTCTTTGATTTAAGTTATCAATGAGGTCGATTACAAGTGGCGTATAGCCGTCACTTTCTAATTGAATGTAACTAATTGTATTACCTTGTTTGCTATTGTGATTTCCGTACAGTACAGAGGGATAAATATCATTCGTTACCTTCCATTCGACACCCACCGCCCAACTTTCGGGTAGTTTCTTACTAAGTAACCACTGGACATCAGAATAGCCCATTTCCCAATGAGATGCATGTGCAAGTTCATGAATCGTTGTCCCAAAAACATCACGACTGTTGTAGTTGGATCTGTAGATCACAACTTCGGCAGCCTGGATTAAATGATTAAAATCAAAATAATGCGATTCAAATTGATCGCCTTCTTTGCCTGCTATATGCAATCTCTGTTGCAGAAAGGCAAAAAAACCATCACGTTTTGGAGGGGTTTTTATACCCCATATGCTGTTCTTATAGTAGTAAGTATAAGCAGCTCGGAATATATGAGCGAAAAGGAATGATTTTGGGGTACTGTTTTCCTCAATATCCAAAAACCAGGGACCAGTTTGGTTTTCCCCAGTGTTATAGTAAGCTTGACCATATGATCCATCCCGAATATCGAAGTCATATCTCTCCCATTTGATGCTGTATTCTGCAGAGTGCTCAAACGTGCCATCACAAACAAAATTACCATTAACATCAGTGATACCTTTATAAGTTGTAAACCACCTTCTGGCCCGCACTTCGACTCCTTCCATTGGAATGAAATGGGTGTTAGATGTGCTTGTTTCATATCTGTACACTGCTCTGGTGCAATATTCAATAGCAGTATCAGGGGGTAGAACAGCAACCTTTAGCATTATTCCACCAGGATCTTCTGAAGGTGGATTGACAGGTTCACCGGTTTCACAATTATAATACTCGTAATGATCAAAAACTTTCCTTGTAGTTGAATAAGAGTTAATTACATCATCATATACGCGAATAGTTCCAGCGGGCCTCCAGCTCGTTGATTTCAGGTTTACAGAACCTTCAACTTCGGGATTAAGATTATTTGTTATGCGCAGTGCTTCTCCTTCTAGCAATTGCCAGTCAGCATGATTAATGACTTCTCCTTTGCTCTCTTGGTTATCACCTACATCTTCCGGAAGAAATAATTCAGCAAGTTTCTGGTATTGAACCTTAGGAAAGCTGTAATTTACAGGCACAACCGTATATTGCCATGTTATCTCATTTGAAGGAATCATAGGATCATGATAGTATGTGCCGCCACGGTTGATTTTACAATCAAGTGGGTAGTCATAAAAATCCAGTGTTGTATCTCTAGTAAGTAAGTCTAATTCTTGTTCACTCTTTGGGCGAAACCTGACATAGAAATGGGTGGGTTCAACCTTAATGTCAGATTTCAGGTAAGCCTGTACATTAGCTAGGGCTTCTTGCATATTAGTAACAGAGTAAGGATTATCCATCTGATCACCAATGATCATCAATCCTTCTTTTTCCAAACCAAAATCTACAGGTACATCAGGTAACGGCTCTTTCTGGCATCCAGTCAATAGATAAATAAAAACCAGAATAATCAAGGAAATGGTCCAATTTTTTCTCATTTTTGTAATATTTATGAGAGGTGCAACTCTCAATTTTAATTCTGACTGAAGCCTCCTTTCTTTATATCGGGATTGGAGGCTTCTTTTAAATCCCGCAACCAAGAACATACTTTACTTCAGTTCATGATTGTTATGTTATCCTTTTACAAAACTATAGCCTTGAAATTTCGTAGTATACTGTATATAAACATATTTCAATAGTCTATTTATCATTTAAATTACTGACCATCAGTATGCTTGTTTTTATTTCAGACATAATTTGCTGTTGAATATGATAAAAAATACAACTTTGACTGTATTGCTTCTTAAAGATAGCAACAAGTTTTTAAATAATCATTTAAGTTTCGCAAGTGATTTTAGGCCGCTTGCTTGAGTTCGAGATTATC